>CAYYOX010000285.1:0-6247 GCA_964473065.1 uncultured Planctomycetaceae bacterium
CACGGATAGAATAGGCAGAGCATCGCATTTTGCCGATTCCCATCCGTGATATCTGTGTAATCCGTGGTTTGATTTGGCTGTTTCCACAAACGACAGATCAGGAACTCGTCAGACCAAGGCTAGAAAACGGGTTTCTTGGCCTCTATCCTGATCATCCTGTTATCCTGTCCAAAACCATTACCCCGTGAACGCCTACAGAACTTGTAAAGGACGTAGGGTGGGTCGAGGCGCGAAGACCCACGCGGCAACGGTCTGTGTCGTTTCTTGATGCGTGGGTCTTCGTGCCTCGACCCACCCTACATATCTTCAGTAGTTCAGCCGGATCTCCCGGGATCGTAGATCGGCAACCAGTTGGGGCGTTGAGACGTATTGCACGGCGTCGAAACCGAACGCTCGGGCGCCCTCGACATGGCCCAGTGTGTCGTCAACGAAGAAGATCTCGTCGGGCTCGACTTGGGCCAACTCGGCGGCAGCGCGAAAAATGGCTTCGTTGGGCTTGGCCGCGTGGAGTTCGTAACTCAGCGCATGGATGTCGAACAGTTCCAAGATGCGGTAGCGCCGGCAGCAGTATTGCCAGTGGGTAACGCAGGTGTTCGAGAGGATCCCCAGCCGATGGCCGGTCTGACGGAGTTGTGCCACCAGGGGCAGCATCTCGTATCGCAACTCGAAGATCGCACTGCCGGCATGGACCAGGGCGTCGAAGTCGGGCCGTGTGTTCGTGTAGTCGCAAAAGGCCTCGTAAAACGCTTCGGTCGAGAGTTCGCCCGTCTCGAACTGTTGCTGCAATCCTTGCTGGAGAACGGCCTCTTCCACCTTCTCGACCGAGATGCCCGCCACTTCGGCGATCTGGCCAAACATCCGCTCGACACTGAAGTCGACCAGCACCTTGCCGAGATCGAAATAGAGGAATTGTGGTCTGCTCATGGGAAAATCCAGTCCTGCGGCCACAAATGCAATTTCCCCAACGATACCCGCCGACCGGCCCCCTGTCCATTAGGGTGGAAACTGTTTAGAATACCATGACTTGGCACTTCATAGCAGAAAAGGACTTTTTACAATGCGATCCGACACGATCAAGCTGGGCGACGCCCGGGCCCCCCATCGAAGTTTGCTTCGAGCCACCGGTGTGACCGACGACGACTTCGCCAAGCCGTTTATCGCCATCTGCAACAGTTATACCGACATCATCCCGGGCCATGTCCATCTCGACAAGGTGGGCGAGCTCGTCAAGCAGTGCGTTCGCGAGGCCGGCGGCGTGCCGTTCGTGTTCAATACGATCGGCGTGGACGACGGGATTGCCATGGGGCACGCGGGCATGAAGTACTCGCTGCCCAGCCGGGAGATTATCGCCGACTCCGTGGAGACGATGATTCAGGCCCATTGCTTCGACGCGATGATCTGCATCCCCAACTGCGACAAGATCGTGCCCGGCATGTTGATGGCCGCCATGCGATGCAACATCCCCACGATCTTTGCCAGCGGCGGACCGATGGAAGCCGGCAAGACACCCGACGGAAAGGCGGTCGATCTGGTCGACGTCTTCATCGGGGCCGCGGCCAAGCAGGACGGCAAAGTGAGTGCCGAAGAGTTGCTCGCGCTGGAACAGGCCGGCTGTCCAGGCTGCGGCTCGTGCTCGGGTATGTTCACGGCAAACAGCATGAACTGCCTGTGCGAGGCTCTGGGCATGGCCCTGCCGACCAACGGCACGCTGCTGGCTACGAGTGCCCAACGCAAGAAACTCTTTCAGCGGGCGGCCCGACGGATCGTCGAGATGGTCAAAGAGTTCGACCAAAAGGGCGAAGGCCACGGGCTGCTGCCGCGCGAGATCGTCACGGCCGAGTCGATCGACAACTCGATGATCTTGGACATGGCCATGGGCGGAAGCACCAACACCGTGCTGCACATGCTGGCCGTGGCTCACGAGGCGGGCGTCGACTACGACATGCAACGGATCAACCAACTCAGCCAAAAGACGCCCAACGTCTGCAAGATCGCGCCGAGCAGCCACTACCACATGGAAGACTGCCACAACTCGGGTGGAATCCACACGATCCTCGGCAGCGTGAATCGCGGGCGGCCCGGGCTGTTGAACGTCGACTGTGCGACGGTCTCCGGCGAGACGCTCGCCGAGAACATTGCCGACTACGACGTGCGGGCCGAGACGGTCCAGCCCGAAGCGTTGCAAGTTTGCGCCGTTACGGCCGGCGGGAAACGAAACATCGAAGGGCTGAATGTCGAACAGACGGTCGCCTCAGTTCGCGATCTCACGCCCGAGAAGCTGGGGTTCGACCCGACCGATTGCATTCGCGAGGTCGACAGTGCCTACAGCACCGAGGGTGGGTTGGCGATCCTCTACGGCAATCTGGCGCCCAAGGGGGCCGTGATCAAGGCGGCCGGCGTATTGCCACAAATGATGCAACACAGCGGCCCCGCGGTGATTTTCGAGGCTGAAACGGACGCCTACGAGGGCATCGTCAACGGCACGGTCAAGGCGGGCGACGTGGTGGTGATCCGCTACGAAGGTCCCCGCGGCGGGCCCGGCATGCAAGAGATGTTGGCCCCCACAACCGCCATCAAGGGCGTCGGGCTGGACGACAAAGTGGCCCTGATCACCGACGGTCGCTTTTCCGGCGGCACGGCCGGCGCCTGCATCGGTCACATCAGTCCCGAGGCGGCCGTAGCCGGTCCGATCGGCCTGCTGGAGCCGGGCGACATCGTCGAGATCGACATTCCCGCCCACACGCTCAACGTGCGGCTAAGTGAAGAAGAACTGGCCGATCGCAAGAAGAACTGGAAGCCACGCGAGCCAAGATACAAGACCGGCTGCCTGGCCAAGTACGCCGCCTTGGCAACCAGTGCCGATACGGGGGCCGTGTTGAAGTTTTAGGAAGCAGTAGGCGGTAAGCAGTAAAGAGCCGACTTTCACTGGTGGCCGCAGAGGCTCTTAGAGCAGGTATCGCTCGATTTCCATTGCGGAATGAAACACGCCGAGAATGTCGATGTTTCCATTGGGTTTGATGAGATAAGCGATTCGGTAGTGCCCGTAGAGCAAGATGCGCACATTCCGCTCGGCCGCGTGTTCGTAGCGATAGCCCAATTCGGGAAACTCCCGCAGTAGCTGCGCCTTCTCGTAGATACCCTCGACCGTCCGCAGCGCCGCTTCAGCGGAATCCCCTGCGATATAATCGAAGATGTCACGGAGCCATCGTTCGGACTCGCGCGTCCAGCTTATTTCTGCCAAGTTCGAATTCTCCGCTGGAATTCTTCGTTGGAAATGGCCCGATCTTCATCGGAATCGACCAATCCTCGCTGGACCATTCGCGCGAAGGCCAGCTCGCGCAGAATCTCGTCGTACGAACTGTCGTCGGGCTGTTCATCGAGTATTTTGGCGATGGTTTCCTTGGCCGAACTCATCAATATATCGATCTCCTGTGCTCAATGCGGCGTTGTCGGGACGCCGTGGATAACCGTCTTCCCTGAAACGACCCGATACCGTCAGTATACTCACACCGACGACTTTGTCAATTCTGCTCTAGAGGCGCCCGGTGTCGTTTCTTGACGCGTGGGTCTTCGCTGCTCGACCCACGCTACATATTCCCAAAATCGTGCAAGGCTATTTAGCCTCCGCACACCACGCTTTCGGCCGGAGAACCGAGCCCTGCAAGATGGATGCGGCAGCCTGTATAGATGCTATAATAGAGAGATTGCCACCATGTTTCGCAGGTTCCATTGATGCCTAACGTAACGACGCACGACATTTTCGAAGCCGGAGTGGTCGGCGCCGGGGGGGCCGGGTTTCCGACCCATGTGAAGCTCTCCGGGCAGGCCGATACGCTGTTGATCAACGCGGCCGAGTGCGAGCCGTTGTTGCACAAAGACAAAGAAGTGCTGCGCGAATATGCCGACGCCGTGATCGAAGGCATGGCCGTGGCGATGCAATTGGTCGGCGCCGGGCGTGGCGTGGTGGGGATCAAGGAGAAGTATCAAGACGTCGTCGAACTGCTGCAATCGAAGCTGCCCGGCAAGATGGAGGTCGCCCCGTTGCGCGACGCCTATCCGGCCGGCGATGAGTTTGTGCTGGTTTACGATATATTGAAACGCGTGATTCCGCCGGGTGGGATTCCGCTGGCAGTCGGCGCGGTGGTGATGAACGTCGAAACGGCCATGAACGTGGCGACTGCCGCGGTGCAGCCGGTGACCGAGAAATTCGTGTCGGTCGCCGGGGCCGTGGCCGAGCCGGTCACGCTGCGCGTGCCGGTGGGTATCACGCTGCGAGAGTGTGTCGAAGCGGCCGGCGGTCCGACGATCTCCGATCCCAACTACGTGGTCGGCGGCGTGATGATGGGCTACCTCGAAGATAACCAAGAAGCACTGGTCGACAAGACGACCGGCGGAGTGCTCGTGATGGGCGACAATCACGTTGTGGTGCGGCTGCGAAGACAGGATTGGTCGCAGATCGTTCGCATCGGCCGCAGTGCGTGCGACCAGTGCAGCTTTTGCACCGAGCTTTGCCCTCGCTGGCTGTTGGGGCATCCGATCGAGCCGCATCGGGCCATGCGGAGCCTGGAGTTCAATCTGGTCGGCGAGTCGAACGTGATCGGCACGGCCTTCTGCTGCGAGTGCAACCTGTGCAGCATGTACTCGTGTCCGGAAGACCTCGATCCGAAAAGCGTATGCAGCCAGAACAAGCGGCGGCTGATGCAAGAGAAGAAGCGCTGGGACAACCCGCCGTTCACACCGCGTCGGCCCGAGCTGCCCGTGGAGAACCGCAAGGCCCCCATGCCGCGGTTGATGCAGAAGCTGGGGCTCACGCAGTTTCGAAACATAGGGCCGTTGAACAATACCGTGCTGACGACCGCGAGGGTCGGCATCAAGCTGAAGCAACACATCGGCGCCCCGTGCGAACCGACGGTTGCCATCGGCGACCAAGTGACCAAGGGCCAACCGGTCGGCCAACCGCCGCAAGACAACGGCAAGCCGGCCCTGGGGGCCCCGGTCCACGCTTCAATCGACGGAACGGTTACGGCAATCGATGACGGCGTTGTATGGATCCAGAGACGATAGTATTCAAAGGAATCTTTCATGGCCACCCTCAAATCGATCGGCGCGATTGAACTTTCCAGCATCGGCATCGGCTACCGAATCGAGGACGAAATGCTCAAGGCGGCCTCGGTCGAGGTGCTGATTGCGCGGACGATTTGCTCGGGCAAGTACCTGATCATCGTGACCGGCTCGGTCAGCGACGTGGAAGCGGCCGTGCAAGCCGGGCTGAGCTCGGCCGGCGAAGCGATCATCGATCAACTCGTGCTGCCCAGCGTCCACGAGTCGGTCTTCCCGGCCTTGGGCCAATCGGTGGCCCTGGACGAAGAGACGGCCGGGGCGTTGGGCGTGATCGAGACGTTCAGCGGCATCAGTGCCCTGGCCGCCGCCGATGCCGCCGCCAAGGCCGCCCGAGTGACCCTCTTTCGCATCCATATTGCCATGGCGCTGGGCGGCAAGGGCCTGTGCCTGATGACCGGCAGCGTGGCTGACGTGCGTGCCGGAGTCGACGCGGCCATCGAGGAAGTCCGAAAAAGGGGCCTGCTGGTCAGCGAGATCGTGATAGCTCGCCCCAGCCGCGAACTTTTCGCCGACTATCTGTAGCGGGCAGTACGTAGACCTTGGCCTGGGATCTCGTTTTTCGTAGAATCGGGGTCATGGCGGCTTTGATCCTAGCGGTCGGTAGCCAAACCCAAAACCTGTCCCCCAACACACGCCCGACAAGAATCCCATGAAAACGTACAAAACAATGGCCGTTGTTCTTTTATACCTCTTTCTTTTGCCAGGTTGCACGGACGTGGATCGCCCCACGCCGGAGACTACTGAGCCGGAAGCGGCTATACCCAGCGAGACGGAGTCGGATGATGCCGACGCCGTCGAGGCGCTCGGCTCGCTGGCCGCGGAACTGAAACGTGACGCTGAGGGCCTTGTGGTCGAGGTGAACTTCGTGGGCGCCTCGATCGACGATCAGGCTTTGGAGCATCTGGCCAGGTTGCGGCAGGTGCGATCCGTGGTGCTCAGAGATACGGCCGTGACCGACGCCGGCATGGTTGCGGTCGGCAAAGTCGCGACGTTGCAGAACCTCGATTTACGCGGCTGCCGGATTAGCAACGCCGGACTGGCTCACTTGGCCGAATTGACCAACCTGCGGGCCCTTCGGCTAAACGGAAAAAACGGCGCCGCGACCGTCGACGATGAAGGGTTGGCC
>CAYYOX010000285.1:6257-8338 GCA_964473065.1 uncultured Planctomycetaceae bacterium
CCTGAAGGTCCTGGCTGCGGATTTTCTCTGGATTAGCGAAGAAGGACTGGCACGGCTGCAAGGCCTGAAGAATATCGAGGAGTTGTATCTCGCCAAGACACTGGTCGCTGACGAGGCGATGGCCGTGTTGAAGCAGTTCCCCAAGCTGAAGAAACTGCGAATCTCCCAGACCACGGTCACCGCTGCGGGGTTGGCTCATCTGGCGGAGATTCCCACGCTGCAGGAACTCGACATCAGCGAGTGCGTGCAACTGACGGACGACGGTCTGGCTGCCCTGGCCGGCATGACGCAGCTTACGCGACTGAATCTCTGGCGGCTGCCCATCGGCGACGAGGGCGCGGCTCACTTGGCCCCGCTGACCAACATGCAGTGGCTGAACGTGGACAACACGATGCTGACCGACGCCGGCCTGGAATCGCTGGTCGGTATGAAAAAGCTGAGCTTCCTGCACCTCGGCTCAACGGCCATCTCCGACGCCGGCGTGAAGCATCTTGCCGGACTGACGGCCCTGAAAGACCTGAAAGTCACGCGCACGGCCGTCACCGAAGCGGGCGTCGAAGAGCTAAAGAAAAGCCTGCCCGAGGCGACCATTCAGTTGCTCTACATCGAGGGGCAATAGCTTCTAACCCCTCACGCGACTTCCCAGCCGGGACGGTATTGCTTGTGGATGTACTTGTCGGCCTCGGGACAGTTGGTGGCCTTCAGCGCCCCGGCGTCCCACTCGAGCTTCTGGCCGACCCGATAGGCTACGTTACCCAGTAGCACGGCCTCGGTCATAGTGCCTGAGTAGTCGAAGTTGCACGTAGTCGGCGAACCGTCCTTGCAGGCCTTGAGCCATTCGGCGTGATGGCCGATGGAACGCTCAATGGTCGGCTCCGGCGGCTGGTACTCGACGAACTTGTCGGCCGGGAAGAGCCGATACCCGCCGTAGTCGGCGAACATCTGGCCCTCGCTGCCGACGAACATCACGCCGCTGCCCGGCACGCGCTGGCCGGCCACCTCGCGGGGGATCAGATTGCCGTCGTACCAAGTTAACTTCACCGGCGGCAGGCCGTCGCGCTCGGGGAACTCGTAGCGAACGATCAGGCCCAAGGGACACGTCTCGGGATGGACCGGCGGACCTTCCGCCTCGCAAGTGGTCGGGTGCCGTAGCTTCAACGCCCAGAACGGCAGGTCCATGTAGTGACACGCCATGTCGCCCAACGTACCGTTGCCGAAGTCCCACCAGCGACGCCATTGTGCCGGATGGTAGCGGCCGGGTGCGAAGGGTCGCTCCGGCGCCGGACCCAGCCAAAGATCCCAATTGAGCGTCTCGGGCGGCTCTTGGCCAGCCTCCGGGCGTTCGCCGCCACCCCAGCCCTTGCCGACCCAAACGTGAACTTCGTTGATGTCGCCGATCGCGCCCGATTGAATGATCTCGACCACGCGCCGATAGTTCTCGCCGGCGTGAATCTGTGTGCCCATTTGCGTCGCGACGCCGGCTTTCTTCGCGGCCTCGGCGACGATGCGCGCTTCGTGGACCGTGTGTGTGAGCGGCTTCTCGCAATAGACATGTTTACCTTTGCGAATTGCGCGAATGGTTGCGGGCGCATGGTGATGATCGGATGTGGCGACCGTAACCGCGTCGATCTTATCGCCTTCCTTGTCGAGCATCTCGCGATAGTCGGCGTAGGTCCGAACGCCTGGAAATTTCTTTGCCGCGCGATCAAGGTAGTTCTTGTCAATATCGCACAGCGCGACGACATTCTCGCCGCGCACGGCCGAGACACTAAACTGGGCCTGGTTGGCCGTGCCGACACAGGCAATGTTCAGTTTCTCGCCAGGTGACGTCGGTTCCTGGGCCGCGAGCTGGCTCCAGAATCCGGTCGATAACGCCGCGGCGCCCGAGAGACGAAGAAAATCACGACGGTGTAAACTGGATTTATGCTGCATCGGTTTGGCTCCTGAGTTCGTAGGGTGGGTCGAGGAACGAAGACCCACGCAAAGGATAATTGCGAAGCACGAATGACGAAAGGAAGAAACTTACTTCGTCATTCGTCATTCGGATTTCGTCATTCAGTGCTGCGTGGGTCTTCGTGCCT
>CAYYOX010000286.1:0-8334 GCA_964473065.1 uncultured Planctomycetaceae bacterium
CTTCCCAAGACCAATCCTCTTCCCAAGACCAATCCTCTTCCCAAGACCAATCCTCTTCCCAAGAAAGGTTGGGAAAACGACGCATCCGAGGAATTAGACGGCGGACGAGTTCCCGGCACAACCCTGCCACCCATGAGGGGCGGTGCCGTTTTTCGATCGTGTTCAAAGTTGTCCGAGAATCCTCAACCGATTGACGACTTGATGAAATTCGCCTCGGTCATCGGACGTAGCTGAATTGCACGCGACTCAACGGACGGCGTGCCGGTCTGCGTCCACTCTGGAAACCAGGCAAATTCTCTCGCGTCGGGCTCCACCGACACCGTCTTGATGGTCAGGCTCCGCCGAGATTCTGGGATCCGGGAGCGATGAAGCCCGTGTTTAAGAGGAGTTGGAATGTTGTCGCAGTCTTTTCACTTTTCGGGCTGAGTTGCTTCTTGGGGCCATCCGTAGTATTCATGGTGATATGAGTGATCGTCTGAATGACCTTGGGGACCGATTGACGAAAGGAGATCATGGAACAGCTTCAACTGACCGCCCGCGCCCGATCGCATGGCGATGCGGTCGCCCTTCGCTCCGTTTCGGGTGAGCATACCTACAACGAGTTGCTGGATCGCTCCGCAATTCTGGCTGCGGTGTTACTGAATGCGACTGAGGATCTGAGCGAAGCACGGGTCGCCTATCTGGCGCCAGCCGGATTCGATTACATCACGGTTCACTGGGCGGTCTGGCGTGCGGGTGGCGTTGCGGTTCCCTTGAGCTTGTCCGCAACAGAGCCGGAACTTGAATATATGCTCAGCGACTCGCAGTCGCAGAGTGTCGTGACGACACGAGAGCTGGCTGGCAAAGTCGAAGCTCTCGTTGAGCGACTCGGTCTGCGCCTGCTGATCATTGACGACGTCAGTCCCGCCCGGGGGCAACCCCTCCCCAAGGTCGATCCCCAGCGACGCGCCATGATTCTGTACACCAGCGGAACGACCAGCAGGCCCAAAGGAGTTGTGACGACTCACGCTAACATTCAAGCTCAAATCGAAACGCTGGTCGAAGCATGGCAGTGGCAAGCAACCGATTGCATCCCACTGTTTCTGCCGTTGCATCATATTCATGGCATCATCAACGTGATGTCCTGTGCGCTGTGGTCAGGTGCGACGATCGAACCGTATCCGCACTTCGACATGAACGCCATCCTGGAGCGTGTCGCCGCGGGGGCGTATTCCGTGTTCATGGCAGTTCCCACGATCTATGTGAAGCTCATCCAGGCTCTCGAATCGCTGTCGGAGGATGACCGAGCGAGGATCGTGGGCGGATTTGCCCCAATGCGTCTGATGGTCTCGGGTTCCGCCGCATTGCCCGCGAGTGTTCATGAGAAATGGACGTCTTTGACCGGACAAAACCTCCTTGAGCGATATGGGATGACCGAGATTGGGATGGCACTTTCCAATCCTTACCATGGAGAACGACGGCCTGGAACAGTCGGCCAGCCACTGCCGGGGGTTGAGATCCGGCTCACATCAGAACAAGGAGAACTGGTGACTGCAGATGGCGAACCGGGTGAGATCCAGGTCCGTGGTCCTGGAGTGTTCCTCGATTATTGGAATCGCCCTGAGGTGACGGCAGAGTCATTTGAAGATGGCTGGTTCCAGACCGGGGATATCGCCGTGTACGAGGATGGCTACTATCGAATCATGGGACGACAGTCTGTTGATATCATCAAGAGCGGTGGCTATAAGCTGTCGGCATTAGAGATTGAAGCGGTGCTCTTGCAGCATCCTGCGATTTGCGAATGTGCCGTAGTCGGAGTGCCCGATGACACTTGGGGCGAAGCCGTTGCCGTTGCAGCAGTTCTGGCTGATGGTGAAGAGTTCAGTCTGGAATCACTGCGGGCGTGGTGCCGCGATCAACTTTCCCACTACAAGATCCCGAAGCGGTTTCTTGCGGTGGATCGGTTGCCTCGCAATGCGATGGGCAAGGTGACAAAACTAGCCGTTCGGGAATTGTTTTGAGTTGCGAGTTCGCTCCATCCCGTTCCTTGTCTACTTACTCTCCTTCCATTACTCTGTGACATTCCCAACTACCGGTTCCCCAACGACCAGGTAATCGCGTTCTTCCCCCGCTGGAGGTTTGCCAGCGGACCGGGGATTGGGCGCGAGAATGGCTTGCCGTTGATGTCTGTACTGATAGTGATCGGATTGCCGTCACGGTCCTCAAGAGTTTGCCCGACGGTCGGAAAGACACCGACCAGTTCAGCACTGACCTGTGGCCCGTTCACACGTAGCGGCGCGTCACTGATCGAAAACGTGATCGTGGCTCCCCGGGGATGGTCTTCGACGGTAAGTCCAGTGGCAAGGGGGTCGGCGAGGCTGTTGTTATCGCCGAAGGAACTCTTCTTCGCCCCCTCCAAGAAGACGTTGTAATTCGAAGCATAGCCTTGAGCCGTTTTCACTCCGTCGAGCCCTCGTCGAATGAAGATATTGTTAAACCACCTGTCATCCTGTGCGGTACCGGTTTTTCGCCCGGCGGTTTTCGTGGTATGCGGCTCGTAATACGCGGAACGGCGGGTGACGTCAGGGTTGTATTCGTATCCGCAATCCACAAACAGATTGTGGGCAAACACCGTAGCCTCGGAGTTGCTCAAGGTCGCCGCTCCGATCAGCACGTTGTTATCCACAAGAATCGGGCCGTGGTTCATCTCCAGAAACAAGGTGGCGGCTTCGGTGTTGTAGATGACATTGCGGGTGATGCGGATGCCTTGGTTGCCAAAGTCGATCCAAATCCCAAAAGCACCCTGTTGTTGTCGAAAAACACCGCGGATCAGATTGCCGCTGATGACGGTGTCCACGCTGTTGTGAAACTTGATCGCCGCCGTTTCCCAACCGCCGAACTCCTTACGGTAATTGGTGTCTTCGATGAGATTGCCGGAGATGAGGGAGCGCGTAGCTCCCTTCTGACCGGCAATGCCCGCCTGCCCGCAGCGACGGATGATGTTGTTGCGGACGATGTGGTCCCCGTAGGCGTCGATATCGCTGTAATCCACCCCCGGCGCATGTCCCAGAATGATGCCCACACATCGGGCGTTGGTGATGGTGCAATTCTCGATGATCCAGTGTTTCCCCATCCGGGGGCCGACCGCGCCCGTTTGCAGTTCCAACACCGGCGGCGCCCAGTTCGCGGCCGCGTGCATGAAACGAAAGCCATCGACGGTGATATACTTCAGGCCGGTGATCTCAGGCATGAAGAGACTCTCGCGGACGTTGATCTCCGCCACCTCCGTGTTCGGATTGGCTCCCGCGAAGTTCGCCCGGACAATCGTCACGTCGTCGTCCACCTGGCTATGCCAGCTCTGCTCTGCCCCATCGACCTCTGCGGCTGTCTCTTTTTCGTAAAATGCCTCGTCATTGAGATAGACGTCCCCACGATGATGCCACTTGCCGTAATTCAGCCAGCCCCCGGAGACCTTCAGGGCGTAGGGATTGTAATCGGCGAAGAATGAGTTCGGTAGTTCGGCTTTCCAGACGCCGCCCCCTTGGTGTGTCCAGGAGGTGATCCGCTCGGAACCTTTGATGAAAACGATCTCTCCCGGTGCCGCACGGTAGATAATGCGATTGCTCTCATCAGTGCCGCCTCGGGGCGGTTTCACCCACTCGCGATACGTTCCGCCGTGAACGGTTACGGTGTCCCCGGGCTGCGCGATTGACGCAGCCTTATTGATGGTAAGAAATGGACGATCCTGACTACCGGAGCTTGAATCACTTCCGGCTTCCGAGACGTGGATGTCTCGCGCTGAAGCGGCCAGATCTCCCGATGCAATCACGGCAATACATGCCGCCGCTGCGATGTACCAAGTTCTGAGTATCATTTTCTTCGTCTCCACCTCAGTTGAGTTTCGATCTGTTCAGGCACCCGTGCCATGTGCCACAATGGAGTTCTTTCACCCCGGTCACCAAGTGCAGTCTAGGCGCTTACAAAACCATCATACAAGGCAGACCTGCTTCCCGGCAGCCCTCCGCCCAGCCGCCATCTGCCGGATCAAGGCTTTCGCATCATCCACAAGGTGCGTTAATTCTCGGCTCGACATCGTCTTCTTTTGCCTAAATCGGCCATTCCTGGCAGCCATCGTCTTCCCATCCGGTGTCCACGAGCCATGGGGAAGACCATTCGTCATTTCCCCCCGGGGGGCTTGCAAACTGTGACTGAACGGATCAGGATAGTGGTAGGGAAGCACGATTTCCGCGGGAGTAGGTCATGAACTCGGCGCAGTGGTATTACGCGCAAGGCGACAAGCAGATCGGGCCGGTCACCTCGGCTCAGATCCGCCAGTTGGCCGGGGCGGGCGTTTTGGGACAGGAAGATCTCGTCTGGCGCGAAGGGATGGAAGAGTGGATCCCGGCCCAAGGCATCAAGGGCCTGTTCAAAACCGAGTCGCAAACCGCAGGCACGTTTTCCAACGGACCCAGTGCCGCTACGGAAGCAAAGATCCCCGAAATGGCCTCCTTGCCCCCAGTGATGGAAACCGCGATGGAAACCGCGATGGAGCCATCCGACTCGGACAAGCCTGCCCGAGCCCCGCGTGAGCATCTGGTAGACCGGCTGTTGTCTTTTGTTCGCTCTCAGTTGAACGCCCCGTTCGTGGAGTCGGCGGCCCGGCTGTTTACGCTGTGTGGGCACTACGGACTCTACGTGGCGATGGTCGTCTATTTCACGTTGGCTATTTCCGTGGGCATTAAACATAGAGATGCCAATAGCATCCAGCTCGCGTGCGGGGCCGTGTTGATTCTGGCCGCGTTGCAGTATGTGGCCGGTCGGTTGTGGGAGACGCTCGATCGCGTGCGGCGTACCAGCGCGGCCAGCATCGCCTCGACGGCCTTGCCCGATTGTCTGGCCGCGCTCTGCATGGCCGCCGGAGTGATTACGCTTCTAAGCCAGGCCTTTTCGGCCATCGGTACGGACAAGTATTGGCTGCTACTGTCCGGTCTGCCCGCCTTCATCCTGTTTCAGTATCTGGCCGTGTTGGCGTTGAACCCCGGGTCGCTCAGCGTGACCATTGCCGCCGACATTGGGGCAAGGGACGAAGCGATCGGGATCCTGGTGCTGATGCTCAAGGCCGGGCTTCGTTTGGTGCCGGTGGTGTTCTGTATCGGGATCGTCGTGGGGATCCTCCACTTGTTCTATGCGGGCTACCAGGCCGTCAGTGCCAGCGTGAGCACAGAACTGGAGTTGGCCGAAGGGGCCGCTCTCGAGGCAATCTGGTTGATTGCCGTTGCCGCGGCAGCACCCCTGCTGGGATACATCTTCTTCCTGCTCTGCTATCTGGGTATCGAGGTCGTCCAAGCAACCCTCTCCGTCTCCGGCAAGCTCGACCGCCTGACCGAAAAGGACTCATCCCTATAAAGCCGCGACCGCTGGTCGCGCCCGCGCGTTGCAATATGGCCGCTTGCGGCTTTGCAGGGCACTTCTACATCAGAAGAACCACATCACGCCATTGGCGACCAGCACGCCGAGGAAGGTGCCGATCACATATCCCCAGATTCCCACCAACAAGGCCGGCAACACCAGCTCGGGCCAACCCTTGGCAATCGCCATGGCGGCTGCCGAGGGCGGTCCGCCCAGCGTGGCGTTCACACAGACCAGCAGTTCTTCCAGGTCCAACCGGCAGAGCTTACCCAGCACCAGCGTGACGATCAGGTTGACCACGGCCATCACCACGCAAAACGCGAACAGCACCGGGACGTTCACGATAACCGTGATCAGATCGGCCGGCAATCCGATCACGAAGAAGAAGATGTATAGCAAGAAGGCACCGAGCTCTTCCGAACCGCCGATCTTTTCCATGGAGCGATGAAACACGGTGGCCACGACCACCGAGAAGAAGGTGATCAGCACATACTGATTCCCCAGCACGGCCTGCAGCAACGGTTGATCGATCTCGGCCTTCAGCAAAGCGGCGATTTTCACCGACACGGTGGCGATCGTCACGGCAATCGCCAGCACTTTGGCGATGTCTAGAAGCCCGATTTTCTTGGGGCTCCAATACTCGGCCGCCAGCGAGGTGTTCTCCGCGTTGTCCTCTTTGGCCGAGTGGGGATGGGGATAGTGGCGCAGGAAGAACTTGCTGCTGGAGATCAACAGCAACACGATGAACATCCCGGCCATGATCGTGGTGTCGGCCACGATCAAGGGATTGGTGATTTCGGAGCTGATGTCGAAGGATTCTTTGCAAGCGAAGAAATTCACCGCCCCGCCGCTGTAGCTGCCCGTCATGATCCCCGCCACTTGCGGCAACTGATCGATCCGATCCCAGAAGATCAACGTCGCCGCAAAGGCGCCCAGGATCGTGCCCAGGACGCTAATGTGGAACGCCAGAAACATCGTGCCGGTCTCCTTGATGATCCGAAAGATGTTGGCGCGAAACAACAGCAACGGAATGGCCACCGGAACCAGATAGCCATTCACAATATCATAGGTCTCGACCGGGTTGCCCGGCGTTCCTGTCGGCGTGATCTTCAGATTGCTCATCGCCATCGCGCCGATCATGCACAGCACCGGTCCGCTGATCTTGGCGGCCCACTTGCGGGTCTGTTCCAGGTAGATGCTCACCGCCACGCCGCCCAGGATGATCGCCCAAAGGGTCCACGTATCTTCCTGCGAAACCAGCGGCTCTATCTGCTGCCAGCGATCAACCAGGCTTTCATTTACGGCAAGGAGTGGGTGCATGGTACTGCTAACCTCAAACATCGTTAAGTTTCTCACAAAGATTCCCGGCCAGCCGGACGTTACGTGTTGCCTGCAATGGTCTTGGGGTTCAGGGTTCAGGATTTCGGGATAAACGTTGAATTCGAGTGCTGAACCCTGAACCCTGAACCCTGAACCCTGAACCCTCCCGCTTTGGTCACGGCTGCCCCTCGATCACGGACGACGAGGTAACTGCATGTTGGCCAGGATTACGCTATGGGTCTTGCCGTCGGCGCCCACCTGAAAAATCAGTTGCTCGTCGATGTACATCCCCAACGGCATCTGGAAGACCGTGCGATTCAGCGGCGTCAGCCGATAGTCGACCATGTTTTCGGTCATGGCGTAGAGATGGCCGTGCTTGATCGAGATCACCAGCGGAATGAACTCGGGCCCGTAGCTGCCGAGGAAGGCCTGCCAGTCGTCGGGTGTCGACGTGATCTTCGTCGGGTCGACCCGCGTGTAGTTCTGGTTCGACAGGCTGAAACCGGTCACGTTGCCCGACTCGTCGCATTTGAAAACGCACGCCGCCCGATGGGTGTAACGTCCGTTGGCTAGGAATCGGTTCTCGCCGACCGGCGTGAGCGTCATCTTCAGTCCGGAAATGTCGACGTGCAGGACGCCGTCGACCACCTTCAACTCGGACCAATAGCTCTGCGACTCGAAATCGCCGGCGAACTTGGCCAATTCGCTCGGGTCGACCTCGATGGGCATTTCAAGGGCCGGCGGCTCTTCACCCAGCTTGGCCTCGAGCAAAAGGCTCATGCCCGCGTCGGCCAGCTTGCGGACCGGGCCCATCGCGATGTCCTCGTTGGCCAGGACGACCACGCCGAGCTTCGCCTCCGGCAGCGCGGCCGCCGAGGCCGTGTGACCATAGACGGCCCCCATGTGGCTGACCATCCGGTGCTCGCGGAATTTGCCAATACTGAAACCCAGCCCAAAGCCGGCCTTGGCCGACTGGAGCTGCACGGTGAACATCTCCTTGAGCGACTCCGGCTTGAGGATCTGCCGGTCGCCCGAACGCCCCTCGGCCAGCAGGAACATCAGGAATCGGGCCAGGTCCTCGGACGTGGTGTAGAGGTTTCCGGCCGGCAAGGTACCCAACTCGAATCGCGGGGCCTCGATCTCGTTGAACCCGCCTTGTCCGTCGGCCACGAGCATGTAGCCCGGGGCGTAACGGTCCTTCAGGTCGTCAGTCAACAGGAATGAGGAACTGGTCATACCCAGCGGTTTCAAGAGGTTCTCTCGCTGATGTTCCGCATAAGGCGTCCCGGCCGCCAACTCGATGGCGCGCCCGACGATGGTCGGCCCGACGTTCGAGTACTTGGTTTGAGTATTAGGCTGAAGCACCAAGACGCAGGGGGCGATGCTTGCGACCGTCTCGGCGATGCTCGGCTCGTTGGGATCCAAATACCCGCCGATCGGCGACTCGCGAATCATGCCCGAGCGATGGCACATGAAGTGCCGCAGCGTAATCGGCCCGGCATCGGCGAACGGAACCACCAGACCGAAGCCGGGGATATAGTCTCCCACCGGCGGGTCAAGGTCGAGCTTACCCTGTTCGACCAGTTGCATGGCGGCCCCGGCCTTAAACGGATTCGAGATCGAGCC
>CAYYOX010000287.1:0-8331 GCA_964473065.1 uncultured Planctomycetaceae bacterium
GCCAATCCTCACTATGCTGACCGCCACCCGACCGATTACCTGACGTCGGTCGTCGAGGGGTCCCATGCGAACTGGTTCCTGTTGGACTCGCTGCACGAGACCAACTACACGCCGGGTCGCTTGGGCCGAGCACAATTAGACTGGCTCGCCACGGCCCTGGACGCGCGGCCGAACAAGCCGGCGTTGCTGGTGGCCCATCATTTCCCGTCGCGAGCGGAAAACGACAACGGGCTGTTGGACACCAAGGAACTGTTCGAGATTCTCGCGCCGCGCAAGCAAGTCAAGGCCTACATCTTCGGCCACAGTCATCGCTGGTCGATTGCCGCCCAGCAGGGCATCCACCTAGTCAACCTGCCGACGCTAGTCTGGACCTTCGACAACACGCGACCCCGAGGTTGGGTCGATGCCCAGTTGCGCCCCGATCGCATGACGTTGACCCTGAATCACTTAGATCCCAACGATCCCAAGCCGGTCGACACGAGGGTGCTGGGCTGGCGAACGTAGCCGCTTGCGGGTTTGCAAAAAATCACCCCTGCCCGGGCAGTTCGGGCCGACGCATCAGACACGACCAGCCGAGGTAGCCTTCTTCGCGATGCAGGCTCTCGAAGCGGAAGGGTCGCAGGTGGACGAAGTCGAGCAGTCGGCCCAGCTCGTGGCGGATCTGTTTCTCGGAAACCTGCGGCGGGCCGCCTTCGGCCGTCTCTTCCGTGCTGCCGGCCAAAGTGAGATAGAACGAGCCGGGACGCGTGACGCGCCAAAGCAGGTCGACGAATTCTCCAAGCTGATTCTGCCGGATGAAGTGATAGAAGCCGGCGTCGTAGACCAGATCGAATTGGCCGGCCGTTTGGGCGAACTCGAACACGTCACCCAGCACGAATCGGGCCAGCACGTCTTCCTGTTCGGCGCGAACCCGGGTGCGTTCCAGGGCGGTCGGCGAGGAGTCGATGGCGGTAAGCTCGAAACCGCGTTGGGCCAAGAGGATGGCGTCGGCGCCCGTTCCGCAGCCCAATTCCAACACGCTGCCGGTCGGGACGAGCCGCTGGTCGAGCACGCGGACCAACTCGGCGGCCGGTTTACCTGTCTCCCAGGGGGGAGTCCCCTTACGATATATTGCGTCCCAATCGGCCCTTGTCGGCGGTTTGGTCACTTGTGAAACGTTCATTGCAATCTTCTACCTAACTTCACCTAGCTGTCGGGGCTTGCGGTCGAGAGGGCCTCGCGGCGCTCGTCGGAAATGACCAGGCCGTCGCGCAGGCGGATCGTGCGCTTGGTTCGCTGGCCGACCTCGGGCTCGTGGGTGACCATGATGATCGTCTTGCCGTCGTTGTTGAGCTGCCCGAGCAGATCGAGAATTTCTTTGGCCGTGGCCGTATCGAGGTTCCCGGTCGGTTCGTCGGCCAGGATGAAGAATGGGTCGTTGATCAAACTTCGGGCAATGGCCACGCGTTGCTGCTGTCCGCCGGAGAGTTGCGTGGGGCGGTGGGACAACCGATCGGCCAGCCCGACCATCTCGGCGCATTCGCGACTTTGCCGGTGCTGGCCGGCCGTCAATCGCCCCTGGTAATACAGGGGGACCTCGATGTTCTCCAGCACAGTCAGTTGCGGAATCAGGTTGTAGGACTGGAAGATGAACCCGATCCGCGAGGCACGGATCTCGGAGAGTTCATCGTCGTTGAGCTGGCTGACGTCGACATCGCCTAGGCAGATCGTTCCCGCGGTGGGCCGATCGAGGCAACCGAGCAGATTCAAGAGCGTGCTCTTACCCGAGCCGGACGCACCCATGACGGCCACGTAATCCCCCTCGGGAATATCGAGCGTGACTCCGCGCAGGGCTCGGACGACCTCGCTGTCCATGACGTATTCTTTGGTGAGATCTCGGGTGCAGGCCGCCAGCGTCATGGACGAGCCCCCGATGTTGCTCCCGGCGCGCGCTTGGGCGGTTGCATCTTGGGCATGGCTGCCAACTCGCCGCGGTCGATCGCGCCGTCCTTGTTCTTGTCGGCTTTCGCCAAGCCCTCGCGCATGGGGGCGGGGAGTTTCTCCAACTCGTCCTTGTCGATCTTTCCGTTGCCGTTCTTGTCCAGCCACTTCATAGCTTGCGCCATTCCAGGCGGGCCTTTCGGGCGTGGCGACGGTTTCTTTTCGCCGGACGACGCTTTCTGACCCGGTTGGGGCGTTTTGCCGGCCACTTGCTGAACCAGTTGCTCTTCTTCCTCGGGAGCCAGCTTTGGCAGGTCGATGTCGTCGCGATAGGCGGCCGCGTTGAGCACGACCCGCTCACCCTCCTTCAACCCGCCGGTGATCACCACGGTCTTGTCGTTGGTCGTGGACATGGTGACTTCGCGTTTTTTGACCCCTTTGCCGTCGGGCAGTACGCAATAGAGTTTGTTTCCGTGCTCGATGATCGCCTGGACGGGGACTTGCAAGGCATCTCTAAGTTGTTCGACGCGGATTCTCACCTCGGCGTTGTATCCCGAGCGAAGGTCGTCGGGCGGGTTGAGGATCTTGATGGTCGTCTCATATTCCTTGACGGCCGAACCCATCCATCCCGTAGAGGCCGGATACTCGCTGACTTCTTCCACAATGCCGTCGAGTACCACGTCGGGAAAGGCGTCGGGGCGAATTTTCGCCCTCATGCCGATCTTGACCATGGAAATCTTGCCTTCGTTGATCTTGGCCACTACTTGCATTTGCGAACGATCGGGCAGCCGGATAATCGTCTGGCGCTCGCGGATCACGGTGCCTTCTTCGATCACGATCTCGCCGCGGCCGTGGTGACCTTCGTTATTGGCGTAGACGACTTGCCCCCTCTCGGGAGCGCGAATCGTGCAGTTGACAATCTGTTGTTCGATCAGATCGAGCTTCTCTTTATCCAGCATATGGCTGGCCAGTTCCGCCTTGAGCTTGGCTTGGGCCGTCTTGATGTCGGCCTCGAACTGTTTCTCTTCCTTCTTCTGGGTGTATTCGAGCAGGACGTTGCGTTTTTGATCGGCCAGTTCCAGCTGGTGCTCGGCCTTCATGACCTTGATTTTTTCCGCTTCCAACTGTACCGGCGTGACATAGCCCTTGCGATAGAGTCGTTCGTTGAACTTCAGCAATTGCTGTGCCTGCGTCAATGCCACGTTGGCCTCGTCGACGTCGATCTTGATTTTCGTGAGTTGTTCCTGCAGGGTTCCTTTGAGGTACTCTTGCTTGGAAATCGTGGCCGACTCCAAAATGCTTTTTGCCTGAATCACCGACGCCCTGCTGCTCTCGAAGACGATCTGCTGTTGCAGCCTTTGGTTATCCAGCGACGAGTCGTCGAGTTTGACCAGCACCTTGGCATCGTCTACCAATAGGTAGACGTGGAAGTCCTGGTCCGCCGCCGCCGAAGACCTTCGCCCCGCATAAATCCGCACGGCGGTAACCCCCTTCACACCGGCGGGTTGCTTGAACTGCAAGGCCCGCCTGGTCGGCAAAATCGATTCCACGTCCATCGAGTGATCGAGATAGGTCAACTCGATCATGCCTTTCGGCTCGGCATACTCTTCGACCATATCCGACTCAGCCGTCTCCTCGGCCAATTCACTCTGCTGTGAAGCTGTCGGCGTAACGTCGGCTTCGGCGGGCATCTCGTCCACGTCGAAAGGCACCTCGGCGCCGTCATCAATTACGCTAGCCACCGTCTTGAATACGACCTGGACCGATCCCTGCAAAGCATCCTTCTGTGGATCCGGCGCGGCGGAACTCGAATCGGTCGGCTCTGTGGAAGGCTCTGTGGAGGGCTCGGCTTCTTCTTCCGCGGCCAGATAGATGCCCGTGGTGCTTTGCGGGTCGAACGAAAAGGCGACGTAGAACTTCTTGGGGACTTCCGTCTCCGGCACTTCGAGCGTGTACCACTGCGGATCGCCCGGCTCGATCATCGCCAGCGGAAAAGAGAGGTCGGAAACGACCGTTTTGTTTTCGACGTCTTCCTCGGTAATCACGTACCCTTCGTCCACAATTTCCAGGATGGTGGTGCCGGAGGAGTTGTTCGATTTGACCTTCGAGACAAGCTCGACGTTGTTGGCACTTTCGACGTTCCCACGCTCGGTGACATCGTGAATGAACAGCTTCCGTTCGGCCGATTGCAGCAGCGGACCGTCGCTATCGTTTGACGAGGCGAACATTCGCGGCACGGCATACCAGCCGGCGACCACCAGAAGGCCGACTACGGCCAAGGTTCCCAGCAACACCATCAGCGAAAACCCGCTTCGGCGAGCGGCGGGACACGGCAAACGATTGATCGGAGGCATGTGACACATGGCAGTTAGGTGTGAGGCTTAACTTGGCCAGGGGGCCGTTTTGCGCCAAGCCGGATCAATGGGCGGGGAAATCTCCGGGGGATACCTCTGTATTATAGTCGGGTTCTCCCTCGATGTCACCATAGCCTCACCCCGTAGAAACCCAACAAAGACGGATAACGCTGAAAACGGCTCGAAAAAAGGGAAAGGATTATAACCCACATGGGGGTTACGCCACCGTAGGTCAGGCCTTGGCCTGACGAAACCACCGGCGAATTGTGCTCTCGTCAGGGCGAGCCCTGACCTACCGACATTACCTTTCGTCCGGCTTCAAAAGTTCGGCGGTGGGGCGGGAATCTCTTCGGGCGGGAAGGGCGCCATTAGATCCGCGTCGGGCATGGCGGCGACCATCGTGATGGGGCGGTCGATCCACATCCCGCGTTCGTCCAACGCCATCGTTCCCATGTCCAAATCGAGGTTCATCCGCAAGGCCTCCTGGTTGACCCAGATGGACAGGAAACTGTTTCGGTCGCGAAGCAGTGATTCCATGGCCGTGACGAGGTCTCGGGCCGCCGAGCCGGAAAACTGCACGCCGCCGCGGCCCGGCTCCTTGAGACGCTCTTGGGCCTCGTCCACCCGGGCGATGGCTACGAACACGGCCGCCCGTTTTACCTCGAAATCCAACTGGTTCACCCGAATCGTGCGGAGCGTGTCGCGCAGGCTGGACGCGATGAGATCTTCGGCCGTGTAGAACTCCCGCCGTGCCTGTTGATAGGCGATCAGGGCCTCGCGGTAGACGTTTCTCTCGGCCAGTCGCGTCAAAGGCGCGTCGAACTCCAAACCCGCGCGAAGCCGACCTGTGGCGCCGTGGAACCGCACCGGGTTGTTGTCCTTCGTGTTGATGTCCCCGCTGAAGACGATGTCCAGATCGCTTTCCAAATTATTGGCCGCGACCTCGATCTTCCGCCACGTGTCGACCAGATCGGCCCGGGCGTTCTTCCAGTCGCGACGGTACTGTGCGGCAATTGTCAACGCGGTTTCCGGTTCCATGTCGATCGGTTCGAGTGTCACCGTGTCCAATCGAGCTTGGGCTTGGATCAGCGAAAGGCTCAGCACTTGGTCGGCCAAATGGTCCAACAGGATGATCAACGATTCCAACTCGGCCTCGGAGTCGGCACTCCGAGGTGAAACGTTCGGCAAGATGTCTTGCTCGAACCGTTCCAGTTCGGCCAACGTGGCGTGGACGCTCTCATTCAAGGGGAGATCGTCGGGTTGATTTTTCGGGGGTTCGGTGAGCTTCTTGTGCAATTCCACCACGCGCATGTCCAAGCGTTCGGCCGAACAGATGGCCGCCTCGATGTCACGCCGCCGAACCTCTTCTCTGGCGGAAAGTTGTTGCAGGTTTTCTCGGCGCGTGGGCAACGCCGCGTCAAGCCGCCGCAGATCGTCGTGCACCATCTCTAGCCGGTCCGCGACTTGTCGGCGAACATCATCCAAGTCCGACGGCAACGCTTCCCATGGTTCGAATTGGCCTACTACGAACTGCCCGCGCAACTCGGCCAACACCGCGGTCAAGAACTCCTGCGTGTCGGTCATGGCCAGGTCGATCAGATCGAAAGGCGCCAACAACGGGTCGTCGATCGCGATTTCCAACTCGGGAGGCAACCCCATCCGGATCTTGAAAGCGTCGAGTGAACGCTCGTAGTCGGTATTGATTCGCAGCAAACCGCTTTGGGCCGAAAGGAGTCCTTGCAGCGTGGTATTGACCTGCTGGCTGGTGGCCAGTCCCACGTCGTAGCTGGCTTGCATCCGTTCCACGCCGCTTCGCAAGCCGGCCACGGTCGAAAGTTGGTTGCGGATCTCCACCTGTTGCCGCAACAGCCCGTAAAACCCACTGGCTGAACGAAGCGTGCCGGTCGAAACGGCGGCGATCCCCACCCCGCCACGCGCCGGACCGGCCAACGCGCCTCGCCCAACGACGACTTGCACATAGAAACCGCGGCGGAAACGTTCCATTTGCCGAATGTTGGCCAGCAAGGCCCGCTCGGTGTCGGTCAATTGCTCCAGCACCACGGCCCGACCTCCGGCCCGCAACAGGGGCTGGACGAGCGAAAAATCGAGCAACGTGTTTGCACCATAATCGTCCGGTCCGGCAAACTGCCAGACCAGCGAATTGGCCATACCCACGACCAATTCACCCCCGCCGGCAAAAAGCTTTCGCATTTGCAGATCCGTGTCGGTCGTCAACAAGCTCGAGGGCCCGCCGGCCCGATCGGGACCGTCGGCCGTGAAAAAGGTCGAATTGCCGCCGAAGAACTGGGCGTCGAAACGAAACCGCTCGAAACTGACGTCCAACGCCGAGAGATAAAGGTCTTCCAGTTCCCGTTGATACTCGCGGGAATTCACCAGCGCCAATCGGACGGCCTCGTCACGGTCCAAGACCACTAGCCCGTTTTCATTGGCCGGCAGATAGGATTGCCAGTCGGGGTTCTCGGTGAAAGGAGTCTTCCCATAACAGGCCCAGCGCGACGACCCGTGCTTGCCGTCCACACAATGCATCAGTTGATGCGATGTCGGATCGTCCGGCGGCATGGGTGGCGCGTCAGGGCAGTTGGGGTCGAACATCCGCGACTCGACTTGGGGGCGAATCGTAAAGTTACCCAATTCTCCATCGGTCCGCTGGCTTGCACAACGCACCAGTCCGTACGCGTCTTGATCGGCCTGACGACGGTAGTGGCCCCGTGTGCAGCCGGCCGCCAGTACGGCGACTCCTAGCAAGACGACCCGAGTGGTCGCCAACTGGGTCGGCAATTGGTTTAGGAAATGGGCACGCATGGTGGTCTGATCTTGTGGTTATGCTCTGTGGGGTCGCCATGGGGATGCCGCCCCGTTGAATAACAGCAGGGTGGAGGCCGAATACCGCCAAGGGGTGGCGTGGTGTGCAAAACTGTCGGCTGATTAACATTTCGACTCCGAAACCTTCGGACTTTAACGATCATAGGGGAGGTAGGATAAATTCACAGAATGCGGAATGATAGGGTCATACGGGAAATATGGGCAAACGGGGCAATATCTTGACACTTTCGCAATCTCCAATTATGATCGAGGTTGAGGATCGATTTACGGAATGGAGATAGTCTGTCACGGTGTGCGCTCGGTGTCCCGGCGGAGTTACGGGATTCGAGGCCTAATCTGAAACGTAGCGCCACGATGAGCCTTTGGAACAAAATCTTGCTGGGGTTGATCTTCGTCGCCTCCTTGCCCTACGCCTACTTGGCCATGCGCACGCTGAAGACGCACCAGTATTGGCGCGAGTCGGCCCAGAAGCATGAGAAGCGGCTTCAGACCGTCACGCAAGAGAACCGCGAGTTGGAGCGCGGGGCCGGTGAGGGAGAAGATTACCGGCCCGGGACCAAACAATTGCAGCGAGACTTGCACAAATGGCTGATCGATCGCGGTCGGGTTTGGCGCGGCTGCCAACCGAAGGTGAACACGGACACCGGTCAGGCGGCCGTGACCACCGATCTACCCGATCCGCACAGCATCACCGACAAGATGATCCTCCACGTTTTCGAGCAGGCTGGCGAGGAAGACGAGAATGACGCACAACTCCGACAGTACCTCGGCGAGTTCAAGGTAACCGGCGTGGCTGAGAAGCTGCTGCAGATGGAACCGTCGATGAAGATGAAGCCCGACTCGCGCGAATTCCAGCGTCTAACCGCCAGCGTTGGGCCTTGGGTGCTGTACGAAATCATGCCGATCGACAACCACGAGGTCTTCGCCGACTTCGAAGAGGACAAGCTAAAGACGGTCTTGCCCGAATCGACCGTCACGGAATACCTCAAGGACGGCCAGCCGGCCACGGTCGACGATCTGGCGACATGGGACGTACGAGGGAAAGTGGTTGACGAGAAGGGCCAAGAAGTCCAAGGTGCAGCCCAAGGCATCTACGTACGGCAATTGCGCGACTATAAAGTCTTTTTCAAATACTACCACCGGCAAGAGACGATCTTGTTCGACGAGTTCGAATCGACCACCCGGGACAAGCAGTATGTCGACGTGACCTTGG
>CAYYOX010000288.1:0-8312 GCA_964473065.1 uncultured Planctomycetaceae bacterium
GAAACCGGCACTGAGTTTCACCAAGCTGGGCGAGCCGGCGGTGGCCGAGCACTTGGGCCTCTCCGACGAGCAACGCGCCGCGGTGGCTGGTCTGTTGGCCGAGCGGGCGACGGCCTTGGCGGCTGCGGACGAGGCGGATCGACCGGCCGTGCTCGAAGGGGCCGAGAAAGAACTGTCGGCCGTCTTGACCGAGCCGCAACTGGCCGAGTTCGTCATCTTGAAGCCCGAGCCGCTGTTGAAGTTCAGATTCCGCTACCAGCGTTGGGACGAGGTGCTGCAATGGTTTGCCGAGGAGGCCGACCTGTCGCTGGTCATGGACGCGCCGCCGCCAGGGACGTTCAACTATACCGACAGCCGCGAGTACACGCCGACCGAAGCGATCGACCTGCTCAACGGCGTGCTGTCGACCAAAGGCTACACGCTGATCCGTCGCGGCCGGATGCTGGCCCTGGTCGAGTTATCCGAAGGGATTCCCGAGGGGTTGATTCCCACGGTCAGCCTCGAAGAATTGGCCAAGCGGGGTAAGTTCGAACTGGTCACGGTACGCTTTCCGTTGGGACGCCGATCGCTGTCCACGGTCACCGAGGCCATTACGCCCCTATTAGGATCGCACGGCAAGATCGTTCCCATTCCGACCGCCGGGCAGATCATGGTCACCGACACGGCCGGCGTGATGCGTTCGATCAGTGCGGTCATCGAGTCGGTTCCCGAACTGCGTGAAAAGAGCAGACCGTCGCTTCCCGACCCGTTACCCCCGCCGGTCTTGGAGGTCTATTCGATCAAGCCGGCCGACCCGGCGATCGTTCAAGAAGTGATCAGCGCGTTGGTTCCCAGTGCGAAGTTGGTGATGGACGAAGAGGCCGATCAACTCCACGTACACGTCTCGCCGCCGTATCAGGACATGATCAAGGACGTTTTGGAGCAGATCCAAGCCGGCCATCCTCCCGAAAAACACCCCAGCGTTCAAGCCTACGAAATCTCCGCGGGCGCCGGCGACGGGTTGCTGGCTACGTTGGAACAGATCGTCCCGGAAGCCAAACTTTCGCTCGACCCGGCCGGCACGAAGCTGGTCGCGTGGTGCCCGGCCGAAGCGCACCAGTCGATCCGTTCGATCCTTGCCGAACTGGAAGGCACGCACACGCCTGGCGAGCAACTGCGGTTCGAGGTCTATCGCTTGCGGACCAAGGCCACCAGCGTGCTGCTGAAATCGCTCAAGCCGTTGGTCCCCAGGGCCAAGCTGACCATCGAGCCGAGCAAGGGCAACCTGATCGCCTGGGCGTCGGCCGAGGAGCACGAGATCCTCGACGGGGCCTTGGGAAAGATGCGGTTGCGGCTGGGGACCGGCGCCTCGCCGTCGGACGAAGTCTTGCAGGCCGAAGTCTATCGCCTAACCCGCGCCGACCCGACCACCACGCTCACGCTGCTGCAAAGCATGTTGCCCGAGGCCCAACTCTCGGTCGACCCGCAGACCAACAGCCTTGTCGCCTTGGCCACGGCGCCCGATCAGCGGATCATCAAGGCGATCCTCGAACAGTTGCAACCGACCGGGCCGCAACCCGACGCGCCGGAGTTGGTCTACTATCCGTTGACCAAGGCTGCCTCGCCGAGCCTGGTCAAGCTCTTGCAGGCGGCGGCGCCGAAGTCGCAAGTTTCTTTAGAGGAAGACAACCGACACGTGGCCGTATTGGCCTCGCCGGTCGATCAGGCGGTTATCAAGGCGATCATCGACAAGGTGGAAGCCACGGCCCCGCCGCGCGAGAAGAACCGCTTGGCCATCTATCCGGTGACGGCGGCCCAGCGAAAACGGTTCCAGGCCATCCTGACCGACGTCACGGACGAGTTGCCCGGCATCAAGGTGATCGCCGACGCCGAGCCGGGTGAATTGGCCATTTGCGCCTTGCCCTCGCAGCACGAAACGATCGGCGGGATCCTCGAACAACTTAATCGCGACGTGCCGCCGGAGGAGAAATACGCCCTGACAGCCTATCCGATCACGGTAGCCGACCCGGCGGCCGTGCTGGCCACGCTGGAGACGCTCTTCCCCGACACGCAAATCCAACTCGATGCGAAGACCAATCGGCTGCTGATCTGGACCAGTCCGGCTGAGCAGCAGGCGATCGGCAGCGTATTGGAACAACTTCAGCCGACCGAGCCGGGGCCTGATGCGCCGGTCTTGCAGTTTTATCCGTTGCAACAGACCCCTTCGCCCGGCCTGTTGACCGCCCTGAAGCAACTGGCCCCCAGAGCCCAAGTGACCGAGGACGGCAAGCGGTTGATGGTCGTGGCCTCGGCGGCCGATCACGAGGTAATCGAGTCGACCCTCCAGCGAATACAGGAGTCGCTCTCGGCCGAGCGGCAATTCGAGTTCGTCAGTTACCAACTCGAGTCGGCCGATCCGCAGAGTGTGGCCGACGTGCTGGCGGAGCTGTTTCCCGAGGTGAAGTCCGTGATGGACAAACGGGCGCGGCGGATCTCCGTTTGGGCCTCGGCCGAGGATCAGCAGACGATTCGCGAGGCGGTCGAGCAGATGGACACGGGCACGCCGGTCGACATCGAAGAGAAGGTGACGGTCTATCCGCTCGATAGGGCCGACGTGGCCACGGCCCTGGAACTCCTCCAGGAGATGTTTCCCGAGGTGAAGTTCGCCAGCGACTCGAAGGCCCAAAGCATCATCGCCCATGCCACCGGCAGCGAGCACGAGAAGATCGCGCGGATCATCGAGCAGTTGCAGAGTGAAACGCCGGTCGAGAAACGGCCCAAGGTCGAGGTCTACCCGATCACGGGCGACGAGGGCGAAAAGTTGATCGAAACGCTCAAGCCGATGGTTCCCGACGCCCAACTGACCGTCGATCCGACCGGCACGCGGTTGGTCGTTTGGGGAACGCCCCAGGATCACGAAACGCTCCAATCGGCCTTCGAGAAACTAGGGCAAGGCGGTCCGCTCGAAACGGCTCGAATCGTCGAGGTCTATCGGCTCCGCAAAGCCGATCCTGAGGCCCTGGCCGAGTTGCTCACAACCTTGGTCCCCCGGGCGAAACTTTCGGCCGATTCGCCCACGCGAAGCATCGTCGCGGTGGCCACGATCTCGGAGCATCGGTTGATTCGCGAGACGCTCGAGCAACTCCAATCCGACGAGTCGGGCCCCGACGCGCCCGTGCTGAAGATCTATTCGTTGAAACAACCGCCGAGTGCCGAGTTGACCGCCGGGCTGAAAGAGCTTGTGCCGGCGGCCCAAATCACGGTCGACACGCCGGGCAGCCGGTTGATGGTGATCGCCAGTCCGGCCGATCAGGAGACGATCAAGAAGGCCGTGGACCAGATGGATGCGACCGGCCCGGGCCAACATCTATTGCGCACTTATCCACTACAAAGTCCACCGACCTCCGGCCTGGCCTCCGGGCTGGAGCGGTTGGTTCCCGGCTCGCGGATCATTCCCGACGCGGCCGGTAAACGACTGATCGTGATTGCTTCAGAGCAACAACAGGAGGCCGTCAAAACGACGCTCGAGCAGCTTGCCAAGACGGGTCGTGTCGGGGTCGAACTGCACATTTACCCTTTGAAGCAACCCTTCACGCCCAGTTTGACGGCCACCCTGAGCGAGTTGGTCCCTCAAGCCCAAATCACGTGGGACGCTCCCGGGCAACGCCTTGTGGTGGCGGCCTTGCCGGAAGAGCATGAAACGATCGAGAAGACCGTGGCCAAGATCGAACAGTCCGGTCTCGGCGAACCGGAGTTGCGGTTCTATGCGTTGATCGAGACGCCCCCGCCGAGTCTGCTGACCGTGTTGAGCCAACTTGCACCCAAGGCCCAGGTCACTTTGGAGCCGGACAGCAAACGGCTGATGGTCGTGGCCTCGGACGAAGATCACCAACTGATCAAGGCGACCTTGCAGCAGGTCGAGACGACCTTGCCCCCGCCGCAGAAGCCGCAATTGGCGGTCTACTCGGTCAACGCGGCCCAACGGAAGCGGTTCCTGGCCGTGATGACGACCCTCGAGGCCGAGATGCCGGGACTGCGCGTGATCACCGACGCCGAGCCGGGGGAACTCTCCATCTGGGCCCGGCCGACCGAACATCTGGTGGTTGCCGACATCATCGAGCAACTCAGTCGCGACGTGCCCGAGCAAGAGCAATACAAGCTGCAAGGTTACGAGATTGTCGACGCCGACCCGGACGGCGTCTTGACGTTCCTGCAAGATCTCTTCCCGGAGGCCAAGCTCTCGGTCGATCAAAAGACTCGGCGGCTGTTGGTGTGGACTCGGCCCGACGAGCACAAGGCGATCCAGAAGGCGCTCGACGAGATGGACTCGGGTGAGCCGGGCGGCGGGCCGGACAAGCTGATGGTCTATCCCATCTCGAAGGCCGATCCGCAAGTGGCCATCCAGATGCTCGAGGAATTGCTGCCGCGGGCGAAGCTCAACAGCGATCCCCAGGCGGGTACGATCGTCGCGTGGGCCCGACCGGCCGATCACGAGATCATCGGCCAAGTGATCGAGCAACTGCAACGGCCGACCGAGAAGTATCGCCGCAAGGTGGCCACCTACACGATCGAAGCGGCCAACCCAACCACCGCCCGAGCGGTTATCGCTGCGGCCGTGCCTGAGGCCGTGTTGACCTCGGGGGCCGAACGGCGGCAATTGGTTGCTTGGGCCTTGCCCGACGATCAGCAGACGATCGCCGAAATCGTCGCCCAGATGGCCAACGCGGGTCCCGATGCGGGAGCCCGGCAAATGGTCGTGCATACGTTGCAGTCGATGCGTGCAGGCGAGTTTTTGCCGGCCGTTCGGGCCATCGCGCCTGAGGCTCTTGCCAGCATCGGCGGACGCCCGAATCAGTTGGTCGCTTGGGCCCGGGAAGCCGACCAGCAGAAGATCAGGAAACTGCTCGATGAGTTGCAGCAGGAAGAACCGGCCGAGTTGAAGCCGTGCGTAGAGGTCTATGCGTTCGAGTCGGTGCAGGCCGCCGGCACTCTGACTTTCCTAAGCAGCATCGTACCCAGCGCAAAGATCTCCGTCGGCGAAGATCCGCAACAGTTGATCGCCTGGGCCACGCCGATCGAGCACGAGAAGATCAAGGATGCCATCGAGCGGATCGACCTGGGCGAACCGCCCGACAAGGCGGCCGCGGTCGAGGTTTATACGCTCAAGTCGGCCACAGCCACGGCAGCCATCGCCGCGCTTACTCCGGCCGTGCCCAATGCCAAACTGAGTGCCGGGACCGACTCGCGGCAATTGATCGCCTGGGCCCGACCGGCCGATCACGAGAAGATCCAGGCGGCCTTGAAGAAGATCGACCAAGAGGAATCTCCCGAGGACGCGCCGCGGGCGGTCGTCTATACGCTGAATACCAATAGTATTCAGATCGCCTTGTACCGCGTGCGATTGCTGCAACAGTCGGTGCCCGAGGCGCAGGTGAGCGTCGGGGCCGATCCGAGCCAAGTCGTGGCTTGGGCTCGACCGGCCGATCAGGAGAAGATCAAGCAGATTCTGGAGCAATTAGAGGAAAAGGGGCCCCTTGAGAAGAGGCCCACGATCGTCGTCTATCGGCTGGAGAATGTCGCGGCGGCTACGGCCATGGAGATGCTCGAATCGGCCGTGCGCAACGCCCGCTTGACCCCCGGCGAGGACCCGGGCCAGTTGATCGCCTGGGCCAAGCCGGCCGATCATCAGGAGATCGAGCGGATCCTCGAACAGCTCGATCAAGAAGAACCGCCCGAGCTGGCGCCGAAGATGGAGACCTACGCGGTCCAGACGGCCACCGCGGTGCAAGCCATGGCCGTATTGAAAACCTTGGTACCCGGCGCCAAGCTTACGCCCGGCGCGGACGTGCATCAGTTCATCGCATGGGCTCGGACCGACGACCATGCGAAGATCAAGGAGACGCTCAAGAAGCTCGACCAACCGGAGTCGGCGGAGACGGCCCGCAAGCCGGTCACTTACACGATCGAGACGACCAGCCCGGCCGAGGCGTTGATCGTTTTGCAAACCGCCGTTGCCGATGCTCAGTTCACACCCGGCGCCGAGCCGCACCAGATTATCGCCTATGCCCGACCGGTCCATCATGAAGTAATTGCACAGATCGTCCAGCAGATGGCCGAAAAGGGCCCCGAGGAACTGATCTCGAAGGTGGTCGTCTATGCCTTGCAGACGGCGTCGGCCGAGGACGTGATCACATCGATCGCGGAGGTGGTTCCCGAGGCGACCCTTTCGGTCGGCGCCGACGAGAGCCGGCTGGTGGCCTGGGCCCGACCGGCCGATCACGAGAAGATCGACAAGATCATCACCGAGATCGATCGCGAGGAGTCGCCCGAGAAGGCCGCCAAGGTCGTGGTCTACACGTTGCAGTCGACCACGGCCCGAGAGGCGATGCAATTCCTCGCGTCGGCGTTTCCGCAGGCCACGTTCTCGGTCGGTTCCGATCCGCGGCAGGTGATCGCGTGGGCCCGGCCGATCGAGCATAAGAAGATTGCGGCCGCCATGATCGAGTTGGCCAAGGAAGAATCGGCTCAGACGAAGCCGCGTGCGGTGGTCTATATGCTGAAGTCGTCCAGCCGAATCAGAACCATCTACACGGCCCGGCTGTTGCAGGAGGCGTGTCCCAACGCCACGCTCACCTTGGGGGCCGATCCCAGCAAGCTGATCGCTTGGGCGCGGCCCGACGATCACGAGAAGATCGAGCAGATCGTCGAGCAGTTGGGCGAGCGCGGCCCGGCCGACAAGGCGCCCAAGGCGGTCGTCTATACGCTGGAGGCTTCTGACGTGCAGACCATGATCGACGTACTTGGCACGGCCATCCCCGACGCCGAATTCACACCCGGGACCGATTCGACCAAGCTGATCGTGTGGGCCACGCCCGAGGATCACGAGCTGGTCAAGACGACCATCGAGCAAGTGGAAGAGGGCGCCTTGGCCGATCCGAGCAAGTCGCTGGAGTTGTATTCGCTGAAGAACATCGACCGCTCGGCCGCGTTGGAGATCCTTGAAGACCTGTTCGAGAAGCAGGGGGCCAAGGTCGATTTGTCGATCGACACGGGCGGGAACCAACTGGTTGCCATCGGACGCACACAGCAGCACGAGCTGATCCGCGAAACGCTGGAAAAACTCCGCACCGAAGAGCGGCAGTTGGAAATCTTCGAGCTGGAGTACGTCGAACCCTATACGGCCCGAACGGCCATCGACAGCCTGTTCGCCGACGAGGGTTTTGCCGCCATGCCGGAGATCGACATCGACATGGACACGCAGCAGATGTTCATCCTGGCGACCGAAGAGCAAATGGCCGAGATTCGCAAGATGCTGGTGAAGATGGGCGAGACGAGCTTGAAGTCGCTCTCGGCCGGCCAAGGCGGACGCCTGCGAGTGATTCGTTTTCGAGGCGATGCGAAGGCGGCTTTGGACGAGATACAGCGCATTTGGCCGCAGTTGCGTAAGAATCCCGTTCGCGTAGTCAGTCCGTCCGCCACAGAAGAGAAGCCCCAGCCGTCGCCATCGCCCGTTGTTGAAGAGCCCGAGGCGGCGGACGCGTCGCTGCCGCCGGTGTTTGTCGTGCTGGGCGAAGGGAAGATCACGGCCGCTTGCGACGATCCCGCGGTGCTCGACCAGTTCGAGTCGTTGCTTCGCGGCATGTCGCAAAGCTCGGCACACGCCGGGCGCGACTACAGCATCTTCGTGATCCGCAAAACGAGTGCGGCCAGTGTGGCCGAGACGTTGACCCAGTTCTTTCGCGACAAGATGGCGTCTCGCGGCCGCAGTTCCTGGATGCGACGCACGCGCCGGTTGACGATCGTGCCGGACGAACGGCTGAACACGCTTTTCGTGCAAGGCAGCCGGGCCGATCGGGAGAAGATCGAGGAGTTGCTGGAAATCCTCGACACGGACGAACAGCCCGAGGCTCTGGCGTCGACCAAGCCGCGGATCATTCCGATCGAGAACACGCGTGCCTCACGGATTGAGGACGTGATCCAAGACATATTCCGCAAGCAGTTGACCGCCGGCCCGGCCGCGGCGGTGCCCGCTTGGCTGTCGCCGCAGATCAGCGTGGACGAGACGACCAACTCGCGGGTGGTGATGGCCCCGTCGCCGCTGGTCGACGAGATTGTCGAGTTGGCCGAGACGCTGGACAAGGCTGCCGGCGACGATCCGGCCCAGAACGTCAAGATCATCCGCCTAAAGAAGGCCAGCGCCGAATACGTCGAGGAAGCGCTACGAGACCTAATGCGCACCCGCCGCCGACGCCCGTCGCGATAATCCGGTTTAGCGGTCGGACTTACGCGACGTTGCGTTGCAGGAGTTTCGCGACCATCACGGGCCGTATACG
>CAYYOX010000289.1:0-3325 GCA_964473065.1 uncultured Planctomycetaceae bacterium
TCGGTTGCTCAATTGTCTGCAGTGGTGGTATATCTGCGCGCGTGCGGGATCGCTGGGTTCGACGCAGTGGTCATCGCCGTTCTGGGTTTGGTCATTCGTTTTCCGTCGGATTTCGCTACCGCCCATGCCGTTGGCCGCGACCGGGTGCGCGTCCTTGGCCCAGGTGCAGACGTCGAGGTTGTGGACGTGCTGCTCGCAGATGTTGTCGCCGCTGAGCCAGACGAAGTGGTACCAGTTATGCACCTGATTCTTCATCTCGGTCCAATCGTCCTTGGGGCCGCGCCACCAGATGCCGCCGCCGTTCCAGTAGGCCTGCAACAGGATCAGGTCGCCGTATTTGCCGTCGTGGATCTGCTGGATGCCGTTATTGTAACCGGCGTTGTGGCGACGTTGCAGACCGACGCCGACCTTCAGACCCTTCTCGTCGGCCAGCTTGTTGGTATCGAGCAGCATCCGATAGCCGGGTGCGTCCACACAGCAAGGCTTCTCCATGAACACGTGCTTGCCGGCTTCGATGGCCGCCTTGTAGTGTAACGGGCGGAAGCCGGGCGGCGTGGCCAGGATCACCATGTCAACGTCCGCGGCGATGGCCTTCTTATAGGCGTCGAGGCCCCAGAACGTCTTTTCGGCGGATACCTTCCAGTTCTTGGCGGAACGTTCGGCATTGCCCTGGAAGGCGTCGGCGACGGCCACGATTTCCGTGTTCTCGCACGCATTGAGGTTATTGCTCGCCGCGCCGTTGCCGCGACCGCCGCCGCCGATCAACGCGACGCGGATCTTGTCGCCGCCGGCCGCATGGACCGATCGGGCCGAGCCGACCATGGCCGCTGCGCCGATGGCTGCTTGGGTCTTCAAAAACGTGCGGCGATTCAGCGGTGAGTTGGTTGGGTTGCTACTCATCGAAAGCTCCTTGGGTTAAACGTCAAAGCAAGTTGACATAGTCAAAACGAAATTATCCGGCAAACCCTTATTCTACCTACTGAACCTCTTTGGCGAAATACTTGCCGGTCAGGGATTCGCCGGTCACGCTTTCGACAAACTTCGGCCATGGCGTGGAAGCGCCGGGGTGAAAGATTTTTTCTTCGAGAAATTGGCCAAAATCCTTCCGGCCGTTGAAGCTGAGCGTGGCTGTGGGGCCTTCGTGACCCGCCTGTTGGGCCAAAATATGACGCATTTGAGCGGCAAACAGCTCCCCCAGCATGTAATTATGGTAGTAGACCGGCGCGATCGTAAAATGCGGCTTAGCGGCCCAATCGGGCTGGTCGCGGTCCGCCGGACGACGGAGTAGTTGGAATCGCTCGACCAGATCCCACCACAGGCTGTTTAGTTCCCGGTCGGGGTCTTCGTAGAGGGCCTTCTCGAAATTCAGCATGACCATGGTCCATCGAGCGAAGATCAATTGCTCGCGGCGGCGTTGCTCGAAGATGGCCTCGGTCACCTCGTCGACGCGGGTGGCATCGGACCCGACATAGCCCTTGAGCCACGTGGGGTTCTTCGCCAAGGCGCCGAACAGCATGGCCACGCCTTCGGTCGTGAAGATATGGGCCGGCTCGCGGAGGTTGAACGGCAACTGGCGGTCGATCGAGACATCGAAGATCGCGTGCCCCTGCTCGTGCAGCATGGTGTCCATCCACTCGGCCGTCGGCTTGATGTTGCATAGCGTGCGGACGTCGCCGCCCCGATCGATGCTGATGCAGAAGGCGTGCTGATCCTTGCCCTCGCGTTCGTAGAGGTCGCTGCGGGCAACGATCTCGTCGATCGGCAGATTGATATCGGCAAAGAACTCGACGGCCAACTCGACGATCTGCTCCTTGGTCCGATCTTCGTAGAACTCGTCCAGGTCGAGCTTCTCGGACGGCGGAGCGGCTTGGAAGAACGGATTGTCGTAATGCCAGGGCATCATCTGGTCCGGCTCGATGCTGAAGCGACGTGCCAGTTCGCCGTCGAGCTGTGTCTTCATCTTGCGGAACGGCTCGTCGGTCATTTGTTCCAACTCGTCGAAGATCGCCAGCAGTTGCTCGGGGTCATGCTCTTGCAGCCGAATGGACATCTCCCAGTAGTTCTTGTAACCGAGGTGTTCGGCCGCCTGATTGCGAATCCTGGCCAAGGCGACCAGCTTCTCGGCAACCTGCCCGCCGACCTGTTTCAAGGCTTCCCACATGGCCTGCCGTCGCGGCGTGTCGGTCTCGTCGCCGATCATCTCCAGCAGGTCGTTGTTGGTGAGTTGCTCGTTGTCCAGCGTTGCCCGATAGGTGTTGAACATCTGCTCGATCTCGGTCGAGAGTTCGACCATTTGCTTGAGCATCTCGGCCGGTAGCTGATTGCCCTCGAACGTCAGCTTGGCAACCTGCAAAGACCGGGCCGCGAGCGGTTCGAGTTGGTCTTGCTGTTCGAGAAGCTTACGGATCTTGGCGTATTTCCCAGGATCGCTGTGGAAGGTGCGCAGTTCCAGAGCGGCGGCGGCCTGGGCATCGAAGTCCTCCTTCTTGCCCGAGTTGGCCGCCTTCCATTGGCCCAAGGTGGCGCGATGTTCGAGTTCGGCGTACTGATTGAGGTAGGCGTCAAGGAACTCGGTCGTTTCGGCCGTCACGTCGCTCTCCTTGCTGGCGGTTGGTTCAGATTCGGCCGGATCGCTCGTCGGCTGTCCGCAACCGACAAGGCAGGTCAAGATCCAGGCCCCAGTGATCAAGTGTCGCATCCGTTCTCTCCTTGTGTTTATGTGCTGGCTATAAAGCCGCGACCGTTGGTCGCGCCTCATACAAAATCGCGACGGGTGGCTGGCGGCTGAGCGCAGCCCCAGGCCGCTGACACTGGGGCACCGCTGCGCTTTGCCCCAGCCACCCAGCCGGCGAGGGAAACGCAGCGTTAAACGGCATTCGGGCGCGACCAACGGTCGCGGCTTTATACCTTTGCGGCAAAGCCTAGCCGATTTTTCCGTGCGATGCAAGGCTACTGCTTGCTTTCGGCGGCCGTTTCGAGGGCTTCGAGGCGGGCGCGCAGCGTGCGGTTCTCTTTCTCTACGGTCTCCAACCGCCGACTGATCTTCTGCAGATCCTGTTGTCGCTTGCGTAGCTTTTCGAGGCTTTTGTCGATGCGTTCGGTCAGCCGACCGTCGGGTTCCTCGGGCCGACGGGCGACCAGCCACTCGATCACTTGCGGATCGTGGGCGTCGCCTAACGCTTCGATGGCCGCACGTCGCACTTTGTAGCCGCCTGCGTCGAGCCGTTCTCGTACGGCTTCGAGCAACTCGGGCTGATCCTTACCCAACCGCACCAAGGCCTTGAAGAGGGCCTTTTGGCGTGCCGGCGACGCGGCCTGCTTCAGC
>CAYYOX010000289.1:3335-8304 GCA_964473065.1 uncultured Planctomycetaceae bacterium
CGCCATGGCCGACTGGAAGTCGTCGCGACAACCGGCCCGATCGACTTTCACCAAGGTACGCAGGGCCTCGGCCGCCGCGTAATAAGATTGGTCCTCGGCAATGATCTTCCGAAGGGCTTCGGTCGTCTCCTTGCACGAGTGTTTTCCCAGGGCCGTGATCGCCTCGCGACGAACCTGTGCCTTGGGGTCTTCTCGGGCCGTTTGAAGCAGCGCGTCGCGTGCCACGTTGTCGGTGAAGGCGCCGATCGCCTTGGCAGCCTCTTGGCGGACACCCCAAAACGGGTCTTCCCGGGCAACTTTCGCCAGTGCGGTCAAAACGTCGGGGTCTTTCGTAAACTTAGCCAAGGCCTGTACGGCTCGGGCTCGGCACATCACGTGCGGAGCGACGGCCTGGGTTAGCCACTCCTCTTTGCTCTTCTCGAATGTGAGCTTCTTGAGAATCCAATCGTGCGGATCGAAGCAGACTCGGCTCGGTCGTTGGTCGAGCGAGAAGTGGAACGTCTCTTCTTTTCGGGAGACGGTAATCCGCTTCATGAGGGTTTCCTCGCCCACAACCAGTTCGATTTCGACCGGCATTCGGAACAGGGGCGTCAGGTCGTCGACCTTTTGGACCTGCTTGACGGTAAGCTCCAGCGACTTCTGCTCTTGATCCCAGGCGTAGGCGACTTCGTATTGTGGTTGTCCGCCATGGTAGAGCCATTGGTCGAAGAACCAATTGAGCCCCTGGCCGGTCGCTTCTTCGATCGCGATGCGGAAGTCGGCCGTCTCGACGCTGCTATAGGCGTGCTTGTGGCAGTAGTGGCGGATCGACTTCCAGAAGAGTTCCTCGCCGAGCACGAATCGCAACATGTGCAACACGCGTCCGCCCTTGGGGTACGAATGGCTATCGAACATGTTCCACGGCTTGCTATAGCGATAGGTGACAATCGGGCGCCGGTATCGGTTCTTGTCCTCGCCGAAATACGACTGGGCCTCTCGATAACGGCGCCAGGTCGCCTCGTCGGGGCCCAAGTCGTGCTCGATCCAAACGGTGGTGAAGTAGGTGGCGAAGCTCTCGTTGAGCCACAACTCGCCCCAATCTTTGCAGGTGATCAGGTCGCCCCACCATTGATGCGCCAACTCGTGGGCCACTAGCCCGTCGCTGGAGACATCCAGATGGGCCCGTTCGTCGTGTAGCGTGTTGAGGTTCAAGGTGGTGGCCGACGTGTGTTCCATGCCACCCCAAAGATACTCGTCCACACAGATTTGCGTGTACTTCGGCCAGGGATAGCGATAGCCGATCTTCTGCGAGAAGAACTCGACCATTCGCGGCGTCTTCTCGAACGAGCGAGCGGCATCGGCCAGCCGACCCTTGGGGACGTAGGAGACCACTGGAATCCCGTCCCACTCTTGCTCGAAGGCCTCGAACTGGCCCGCGACGACCGACATCAGATAGGTCACGTGCGGTTTCTCTTGCGACCAGTGCCAGGTATGCGTGCCGTCGGCGTTGGCCGTATCGCTCTTGAGACTTCCGTTGGCCAGCGCGAAGAACCCCTCCGGAACGGTCGCTAGGATCTCGCTCGTCAACCGGTCGGCGGGCGAATCGAAGCAGGGGAACCAATACCGAGCGGTGATCGGCTCGCCGTGGGTCCACGCCATGGAGGCGCGGTCTGTGTCGTCGTTTGGCGCCACGAAGTGAACGCCCCGCTGGGGCTTGATGAGTCGATAGTCGATGGCCAGGCGAATCGTTTAGTCGGCCTTGTATGACCGATCGAGCGTAATCGTGAGTTGCTGGCCTTGCGATGCAAAAGTCAGCTTCTGCTCGGTCGGATTGCCCGCCTCGTCGGCCAGTGCGATTTGTTCGATCTTCATGTCGGCCGCGTCCAATTCGACGGTCGTCAGCGGCACGATCGGACAGAGCCGCAGCATGGCCCGACCGTCCACTTCCCGCTGCTGGAAATCGAACTTCAAGTCGAGCCGAATGTGCTGCTGATCGAACGTTCGACTGCGAACCGAGCGGGGCTTCTCGACAAACGGCCCGCGCCGCGACTCGGCCGGGGCGACCGAAACGAACAGCAGGAGGATGGTTACCCAGACCCAGGTGATGCGTAAGATTCTCATGATGTGGCTACTACCTGCCTTGTTGCGTGGTTCAGGGAGGAAAACGTCCGGTCGCGTGCCCCTTAGGGGCAAACCCCGAGTATACCCGAATTTCCTAGGGTATTCAAATCTGGCGATCGGTGGCCCACTTGCACGGATATCTCTCGTATGGTAGGATAATGGCGTCGGCGCCCGGCGGCATTGTCGGGTGGAATCCCCCCATACTACTCCTGAATCCGAGGAGCCCTGCCATGAAACGTGCCTTTTTTCTGACGATTGGATTGCTTCTGATCTGTACCTCGCTGCCGGCCGCCGAGCCGAAGGTTGTTTTCGAGGATGGTTTCAAGGAGAAACCGGATGCCGGCTGGCGCTGGCTCCGGGAGAATACCCCGGCGTGGCGCATCGCGGACGAAGGTCTGGAGATCCGCGTCGAGCCCGGCGTGGCCAACAATGTGAAGAACGCGCTGGTTCGCAAGGCGCCCGATCGCAGCCAGGGGACGTTCGCCATCGAGGTGACCGTCACGAGCCACACCACGCCCACCAATCAGTTCGAGCAGGCCGGCATCACCTGGTACAACGACGGCAAGCCGGTCCTGAAGTTGGTCAAGGAATTGATCGACGGCGACCTATGGATCATCCCGGGCAAAGTGTCGATGCGGGCGAAGTCGGTGCAGCTTCGGCTGACCATCTCGGCAGACAAGTGGATCGCCCAGTTCCGACCTGAGGGGAAGGGCGAGTTTAAGACGGCCGGCCAAGGCGTCCTTCCGGCCGCGAAGAATGACGAAGTCAGCATCCAATGCTACAACGGCCCGACCGACGCCGAGCACTGGATCCGCTTCGATGATTTTCGGATCATCGAGTTGACCGACTGAGGCCAATCGCTCTGCAAGAAATCAGAATGACGAATGACTAAGGGATCGTTATCCCTTTCGTCATTCGTCATTCGTGCTTCGTCATTTTCAACTTGGGTGCATCACCTCTTCGTCGTCTTGGTGGTCGGGCTTTGGGAGGTTTGGGTCTTTGGCAGATTGCCGGCTTGTTCCTCCTTCTCGGGCTTGATCACGGTGGGGGAGTGCTTCGCCGAGAAATCGGACTTCTCGTAGAGTTGCCCGTCTTTCTTCCAGTGGACCCACATGCCGTTCATTTCACCGTTGATGTACTGGCCGGTCGCGGACTTCTGCCCGTTCTCATGCCACCAGACCCAGCCGCCGTCCGGCTCGCCCTTTTGGTAGTTCGCGCTTAAAGCCTCTTGGCCATTGGTGTGCCACCAGATGAATTTCCCGTCGCGAAGGTCCTGGTCGTAGTTACCGTACACGCGTCGCTGGCCGTTCGGATGCCAGGCGATCCAGAGGCCATGTTTCATGTCTCGTCCCAACGGCTTGTAGGTGGCGGGCTTGGCAGCCCACCAGTCGTCCACCGTGTCGATCACGAGTTGTGCGAACAGATACATACCTTCCGATTCTTTCCGCTTGCCCTTGCTGGTCCTGGTTTCTGCGAAGTACTTGACCTTCAAGGCAACCTTTTGGCCCTGCTCGTACGTCTCGTTGGCCACCAGCTTGCCATCCGTATTGTACTGGCGCAGATGCCCGTCAAGGAGCCCGTTGCGGTACGTACATTCTTTCAGTATCTTGTCGGAGGGATATCGCCAGGTGCATGTGCCGTGACGCGCGCCGCGGTCGTATTCCCACTCGCTGATCTTGCGATTCTGGGCGTCGGAAATGGTCCACTTGCCGTGCAACTCCCCTTCGTCGAACGTGGCCACCGAAGTGAACGGCGCCCGGAAAGACTTGAATGGCAATTGGGAGAACAGCTTGGAATCCTTGGCCGAGTTCCGACGGACCCACGAACCGTGCCGCTGATTATCCTTGTATCGCCCCGAGGCCATCAGGTTCCCCTTTTCATCCCACATCTTCCACTCGCCGTGCAGGATGTAGTTACCCGCCTCGTCTTGGGTTACTTCGCGGCGGATCCTGACTTTTCCGTTGGGATATCGCTCTTGGATGACCTCAACCGGCCGCTCCACTTTCGCCTGATCGGTATCCCCGGCAGTATCCTCGGGAAGCATCTCCGGCTCTTCGGCTTGCGGCGCCGAGTCTCCTAATGAATTGTCGGCCGCCTCGTCGGCTTGCGGGGCAATCGCCGGCTCTTCAGCTTGCGTGGGAATCGGCGGCCCTGGGGGCGTTGGCTCGAAATCCTGCCCAGAAGCCAGGGTAGGCATTAAGAGAACGAACCCCATAACCAAGAACAACAGGCATCCGGTAAACTGTCTGATCATAATCGCTTCCTTCAACGAGGGTTGACCGCCGGCTCAGTGTTCCTTGTTCAGAAACTGGGCCAAAAGCGGCGTGGGGTGACAATCGAGAAGCAGTGGGTAGTGGGTAGTGGGTAGTGGGTAGTGGACAGTTGCGTGCATTGCGTTCTTTCTGACCACTACCCACTAACCACTAACCACTGCTTGCTAACCACTGCTTCCCCAGGCGCTCTGATTAGAGGGATCGACCGATAAATGCCAGATATTCAGTTTTACCCAGACGCGTGGCGATTACGGTATTTTTGTTGAAGTTTCGCTTAACGGCAAAGCTTCCCTAGCTTCCCTAACCGATAGATTCTCGTCGCGATATTTCCCGGGATTCAGCTTCAGCAGCCCCGATGAATCGGGGCACTACGAACGGGTTCGACGAAGCCGTGTGCCACTGCTTCGCAGAAGCAGTGCCAAGTGATCACCCATCACTCCCCAAGAACGGCCAAAAGCTGATCAACGGCCCGTTCGACCCGCCCGGACTGCTGCGACCGGGCGCCCGCTTGCTCGAACTCGAAGAGCCAATCCAGCCTACCCGAGTTCGTAGGGTGGGTCAAGGAACGAAGACCCACGCGTCGCCCGCCATCGACG
>CAYYOX010000290.1:0-8298 GCA_964473065.1 uncultured Planctomycetaceae bacterium
TGATGCGCTCTTCGAGCTGTCGTGGCAGCGCAAGCCGGGTGACGTACTTCATACGAGACGTCATGCGTGGTCGGGGAACACGTCGATTGAACTTGAGGGACAAGGACTCTTTCCTCGTTTGCCGAATCTGTCGTCGTTACCAGGTTGGATATCGATACCAGCAGACAATGGCTATCCCGTGGCATGGCGGTCCACGCTTCCTGATCTGGCCAGGGCTTCGGTCATAGCCATTGACGAGTTGCTCGAACGCGCGAGCGACACGTAGAAGAGAAAGGAAAAGAAGTCGAGAGTCTTTTCTCTTCCTTCCGGGAAGTAACGTGGTGGCGTACTACTCCTGTTGCTCTGCTGCCGAGGGCAATTCGTAGCGAATTGTGAAGATGTACTGCTTGTCGTCGATCGTGGTGCCGTGGAAGCTGAGGCTTGTGCGGCCGTCGCCGTCCACCTCGACGTCAGTCGTCGGTTCTGCCGAGAGGAGTTTCGCGCCGGGCGGCAAGAGGATCTTGATGGTGTATTCTGTCTTGCCACCGGCGTACCGGAGGCCTTGGTTGTAGGTCCAGACGCCGTCTTTGAAATCTGCCGCTTGGGGGATGTCTAGGATTGTTGTGTAACGCATCTTCCCGTCGACGAAGACACTGTCGGTAAAGGTTACGTCGTGGCGGTGCTGCGTGTCTGTCTCTGCGATTTCGATGGGTAGTTGCTGACCTGTCGGGTCGAGAAGTCGAACTTTGCAGTCCTTCGGCGCGTAGAGGGAGAAACCCGACGGCCTGTAGTAGCTGCTGTATTGCTTCTCGGTCTTGGTCTGTTTCTGTGCACTGCCGTCCGCGGCGAGGGTCACCAGCGTATCGGTTGAATAATCTCCGCCGCCGCCGAGGTGCCATGCTTGGGTAGTCCACGAGGAGACCGTCATGGCCACGATCATGCACGCCGCTATCCAAAAGTAGCGTTCCCGGCGTGAGGTCCCGCGCATGGGCTCGTACTTGACCGGCGGCTCGGACGGTTCTTCGACGCCGACTGCGGTGGCCAGTCGGGCCACTTCGAGTCGTAGCAGTTTCACCTCCTTCAGCACGCTCATCTTCAAGGTGGCCGTGGCGAACCAGAGTTTCATCAGCACGGTCGTCTCGTAGACCACGAGTATGACGACGGCAGTGCCGATGAGCGTTTTGAGATCGAAGCTGCGTGCGAAGGAGTTGACTGCCGATACGCCCAGCGCGACGCAGATGATTCCATACACCCAATAGATCCGTTCGGCGGATCGCAGACGACCGGAGTATTCGGTCGAGGCGACTTCGCGAAGGGACTCCTCCCGTTGGGATCGAAGCCGGGCGTTTTCTTCCAGGGCCTTTTGCAGGCTTTCGTCATGTTCACTCATCGTTATTCTCCTCGAGGAATTGGCGCAGACGCTGCCGCGCGTGGTGGAGTCTTGATTTGACCGTCCCTGACGGAATTCCCAAGATCTCGGCGATCTCGGCCGTACTGAAATCGTCCTCGTAGCGCAACGACAGGATCGCGCGGTCGCGTCCCGACAGGTCGGCCAGGGCCTCGCGGAGGTCGGCGTGCTGCGGTAGCGTGTGATTCTCGCCGTCGTCAGCCTCGCGCCACCGTTGGCCATAGGCCTCATCGGCACGTCGGATGCGTTGTTGGCGGCGAATCCAATCGCGCGATTTGTTGCTGGTGATCCGATAAGCCCAGGCAGGGAAGGCGGCCGGGTCTGCGAGTCGTCCGATCCGGCGGCTGATCACGATCCAAGCGTCCTGCAACACGTCCCAGGCGGCCTGTTCGTCGTCGGTCAGACGCCAGGCAAGCCGCCAGAGGCGATCCTGCCACCGCCCGACCAGTTCGTCGAGAGCCTCGGCGGCCCCTTCCTGAGCCCGGATCACCAGCAATTCGTCGTTGATCCGTTCGTTCTGGTTCATGGATTATCGCCAATAGGTCGCTCGGCGCGTCCGATCGGTTCAAAGGAGAAACGAAAAAAACCGGCAGTTGGTTAGCGTAACGCATCCACGGCCGACCCGATACGCACCCGGACAACCAACCCAAAGGGCGAACAAAGGGTTTATTGCGGTTGATTTGGGTCAGCAACGGGGGCAAGAGTTCGGGAGGCGTCACGGATTTCCCGAAGGAGTTTCAGGTGCTCCGGGCTCCAGCCCGTTTCAACAAGAGCAGGTCGCGAATGCGCGGGGCGTCGGTGATGGTTGTGGCGGGGTCTCGCCCCGGGCGCCGCGCATCTTGGCATACAGGTAGTCGCGTCCCCCTCCTGCGGCGCAGCCGCTTCGTCCAAACAATTCACGCACGCTTGCCGGAAGGACACTCTGTACTCTGTGTGGCGCATCCTTTCCCAGCGATACAGCAACGGTTACGAATTCATCCTATCTGGCACGCGGCGCGTCAATCTCGGCTGGCTGTCCGGTATCCCTCAGCAATGACAGCGGGAACCGGGCGAACGTGATCGACTGGTAAGCGTGTTTGTCACCCGCTTCGTAGAGGCAGCCGATCTCGCCGTTGGCCAGCACCGCCAGATCGGAATAGGCACTGGGGCCGGTGTGCAGCACGCGCGAAACGGCCCAAGTCCGGCCTTCGTCGAAACTCGCACGCACGGTCATGTTCAGGCGTCCGTTGTGGCTGGCGGGGTTGCTGAACAGGATCACGCTGCGGACGTCTTGACTCGGCCAGCTATAGCGCTCGATGGCTGCCTGACAGATCGGTTCGATCAGCGTCTCGTCGAAGTGCTGATCTTTCCAGGTTAGTCCGCTGTCGTCGCTGACGGCCGCCTGCCGGTTCTTCTTGGAACGATCGTAGTTGCGCATATTCAGCAGCAACCGGACGCCGGTCAGCTCGACCACCTCGCATTCGTTGACCTGATGTTGCGGCGTCGTCCCGCCCAATTTCCAACTCTTGCCGTGGTCGTCGGAGTAGATGATGTGTGAATAGTAATGCTTGGTATCCGCCTCGATATGATCGCAAGGAATGACCAGCCGCCCCTTGTGCGGGCCCTGCTGAATTTGGATGCCGCTGCCCGGGCCGGTTGCGTACCAGGTCCAGTCGGGTCTTTTCGCGTCCGCGGTGATCTCCTTCGGCTTGCTCCAACTCAGACCGTCATCCGTGGATGACATGACGAACACGCGACGCGTATCCTTGCTGGTCTGGTTGATGATTTGTCGCTCGTGATCGTCGCCGCGGTTCCAGGTACTCAATAGCCAAATGACGCCCGTTTCGCGATCCACCACCAGGCACGGGTTGCCGCACGTGTTGCCGGCATCGTTCCAAATCACCTGCTGCTTGCTCCAGGTTGTACCGTTATCGGTCGATCGCTTGACCAGCAGGTTGATATCGCCCGCATCGCCGCCGCCTCTTACGCGGCCTTCGCACAGAGCCAGCACGGTCCCCTTGGTCGTAACGGCCAAGGCCGGTATGCGATAGGTGTGATAGCCGTCCTGCCCGCTGACGAACAACGGCTCGCCAAAAGGCTTGGGCAAGGGCTCGGTTTCCGCCCAAACCAGTCCCGGCATGAGCAAACACGCCAGGGTCAGTCCAACTCGCTTTGCACTGGTTGTTCGCTTCATGGTCTTACACCTTTTGTCATGGGTTGGCATAGGCTTGGCCCTTGGGCAGCTTGGCCGAAACGTCGTTGCGCCACTCGCTCAGCAGTTTGTGCAACTGCTTGACTTTCTGCGGATGTTCCCCGGCCAAGTTGTTACGCTCGGAGATATCGTCGGCCAGATTGTAGAGTTCCAACTTCCGGTCGTCGAAAAACTCGACCAGTTTCCAATCCCCCCGGCGGATTGCTCCCGACGACCGGCCGCCGAGAAAATGCTGCCTTGCCAGTGGGTAGTGCCAGTAGAGCGGGCGTGTACTGAGTGGTTCGCCCTTTAGTAATGGCACAATCGACAGCCCGTCAATGTGGTGTGACCGGGCTTGGCGCGTGCCGATCACTTCGGCCAAGGTGGGGTAGAAATCGATATTCATCGTCGGCGTATCGCATCGGCTGCCGGGCTTGGTGACAGGGGGCCATCGGACGATAAGCGGTTCTCGGATTCCGCCTTCATAGAGACACGATTTCCCGGCACGCAACGGGGCGTTGCTGGTGACCCGACTCTCGCCGCCGTTGTCGCCGGTGAAAATGACGATCGTGTTCTCCGTGAGTCCCAGTGAATCGAGCGTCTTCATAATCATGCCCACGCCGTCGTCAATCGACTTGAGCATGGCCGCCAGCTCGGGGTTGTTTTTCTTTTGGCCCGCACGCGGTTTGGATTGGAAATGACTCACGAGATCCGGTTTGCCCGCCAGCGCCGTGTGGACCGAATAGTGGCTCTTATACAGGAAGAAGGGCTTGTCGGCGTTGCGCTCGATGAATTGCACCGCTTCATGGTTGAGCCGATCGGTAAGATACTCCTTCTCGCCGAGCACGGCCGCCAGCTTCGGATTGACCTGCTGGTAGGGATGAAAATACGACCCGCCGCCAATTCCGGTCTGCTCGGAAACCATGACCTCGTCAAACCCATGCTTGCCGGGCCCCGACTTCACGCCGCCCTTGTCGTAGCCGCTGAGGTGCCACTTGCCGGTCATGCCGGTCACATAGCCGGCTCTGCGGAAAAGCTCGGGCAGGGTCGTCATCCGATCGGGCAGATGCCAATCGGTGTTCGGCCGCAGATAGTCGGTAACCCCGATCCGCGCCGGCGTCTGTCCCGTCATCAGGGCCGCCCGATACGGCGAGCAAACAGGCGCCGCCGCGTAGGCATTGGTAAACAGCACTCCCTGCTTTGCCAGCCGATCCAGGTTCGGCGTTTCGTTGAACGAGTTGCCATAGCAGCCAAGTTCCGCCCAGCCAAGATCATCGGCAAGTATTAGTACGATGTTTGGTACACTGCTAGTGTGCGATGTTTCATCGCATTTCGCAGCACCTATTGACAGGCATGCCGTGAGTATGGTAAGTATAAGTGTAGTAATTCTGTGTAGCAACAAGCCTAGTAAATGAGAGGGGGGACTGGTGGGAGCGATGATTAACGGTCGCATTGAGATACCTCCGTCGAGTTGGCGGTTTTCTTAGGTTGTTAGGCCCGCACAGGTAGGCCAGGGGTTCAGTATCGGTGTTTGACGGCCGCGGGTCAACGTGCCCGGGGGTGGTCGGTGTTTGGGAAGGGAGAATGACGATGGGGCGGAAGCGGAAGCAGCGGCGGCAGCCGCATGGGGCGGCTTGGCTTTGGAAGCAGACCGGCTGCTGGTACTATACCATGCCGGGCACGAAGAAGCGGGTTGCGCTCTTCGACGAGGACGGCCAGCGGATCCGGGGCAAGGAGAACAAAGAGGCCGCCGAGATGGCACTGGCTAGGGAGAAGCTTTCGTGGGAGGGAGAGCTTTCCGGTGCGCCGGGCGGGAATGGCCAGTGGTTGGTGGCCCGGGTGTGTTCGGAGTATCTCCAGTATTGCGAGCGTGGGGTCGCCAGCGGCTCGATCAGTAAGGGGCATTGGAACAGCGCGGTTGGCTGGCTCAACGACTTGTGCCGCTATTGCGGAAAGCGTCCCGTCGCGAAGCTCAAGAAGGGACACCTCCAAATATGGATTGAGGGTCACACGACGTGGCGCAGCCCGGCGACACACCGTAGCGTGATCGCGGTCGTCCTGGCGGCTTTCAACCGCGCCGAGGAGATGTACGGAATCCCCAATCCGCTCAAAGGGTTCAAGAAACCCCGGGCGCAGCCCCGGCTGCAGTCCTTCAGCGCGGAAGACGAGAAGGCCCTGTATGAGGCTACCGAGGAGTGTTTTCGGAACTTTCTCTTCACGGCGATCCACACCGGCCTGCGTCCGTTTTGTGAGCTGGCTCGGATCACGGCCGACGATGTCGAGGAGGCCGACCGGGGCATGATGTGGAGGGTGTACTCGTCGAAGACCAAGAAGACCCGCAAGATCCCGGTGCGGCCCGAAGTGGCCAAGTTGGCCCGCAAGCTGATGAAGACGGCCCCGAAGGGCTCCGGGCTTCCGCTGTTGCGTAACACGCAGGGAAGACCCTGGAAGGCGGGGACCGGCGTGGTCCGGTTCATTACGATCAAGGAGAAGTTGGGCTGGAACCGTGACGCGACGAAGACGAAGTACTCCAGCTACACCTGCCGACACACGTTCGTTCACCGAATGCTCTCGGGCTACTGGACCGATGGCGTGGGCTGCTCGATCGAGACGGTGGCCGAGCTGATCGGCGACACGCCCAAGGTGGCCTTCGATCATTATGGCCGGGAATGGGGCCAGCACTATCAGGACCCGTTATGGAATGCGATCGGAGAAGGCACGAAGCCCACCGGCAAGCGGAAGCGGACCAGCGCCGGGCGACGGAAACGCACTGCGAAGAAATGAGGATGCCGAGAATATGAGTGCAAACGCCCCACGACAACGCCGACCTCGCGGCTCCGCCTGGTATTGGCGGCAGACGGACTGTTGGTATTACACGCCGCCGGGGACGAAGCGGCGGGTGCCGCTGGTCGACGAGGACGGCAAGCGGATCCGCGGCAAGGACAACCGCCAGGCCGCCGAACTGGGGCTGGCGCGGGTGAAAGTGGCCGGTGGGTGGCGACCTTCGGCCGAACCGGCTGTGGAAGGTGAATGGCCGGTGGCCAAGGTCTGTTCGCAGTACATCCAGTATTGCCAGCGGGGCGTGCAGGGCGGCACGATCAGCGAGGGCCACCGTGACGAGGCCGTACGCCGTCTGAATCAGTTGTGCGACTACTGCGGAGCGCTGCCCGTATCGCAGCTTCGCAAGGGGCACATTCAGCATTGGGTCGAGAGTTACCCGACGTGGCGATCTCCGGTCACGCGCCGCAATGCCATGGCCATCGTGTTGGCCGCACTGAATCGGGCTCAAGACACACACGATGTGCCCCATGCCCTGAAGGGATTGAAGAAGCCGCCGTCGCGTCCCCGTCTTGATTCGTTCAGCGCGGAGGATGAAGCGGCGCTCTACGAGGCCACGGACGATGTGTTCGGTGACTTTCTGTGGGCGGCGATTCATACGGGGCTGCGTCCGTTTTGCGAGTTGGCCCGGATCACGGCCGACGATGTCGTGGTGGAAGCTCGCGGCATGATGTGGCGGGTTTATGCATCAAAGACCAAGAAGACCCGCAAGATCCCCGTACGGAGCGAAGTGGCCGAACTGACTCGGCGACTGATGAAAGAGGCACCCGCCGGATCAGGTGTCCCGCTGTTTAGAAAAACTCAGGGCAATCAGTGGCAGAAGGTGACCGGTGTCGGGCGGTTCTGTGGGATCAGAAAGAAGCTGGGATGGGACAAAGATTCCGTGAAAAAACGCTACTCGAGCTACACATGTCGCCACACCTTCGCCCACCGAATGCTTTCCGGCTACTGGAACGACGGCGCGGGATGCTCGATCGAGACGCTGGCCGAGTTGATCGGGGATACACCCAAGGTCGCGTTCGATCATTACGGCCGGGAGTGGGGGCAACACTACCAGGATCCGCTCTGGGCCGCCATCGGCGTCGGGAAGTCAGGTTAGTCGCCGAGGTCGCCCAATTCGACGGTGATGCCGGGATAATGGTGTCGCCTCGTCGGTGGCCGACGTTGCTGCACCGGACGCGGTCGAACCCGCATTGCCTCTTTGAGCCGCTGGACCTCCTGGGCTTCGATCCTGATGCGGCCTTGCCCTTTGGCGCCGCCCTGGAAATAATCGACGGTAAGCGGCTCTCCGCGGATCACGAGTGTGCCGGCATCCGACTGGGTGAGCCAATCGTAGAGGCTGGCCGTCGAAATGCCCAGTCGTCGGGCGGCGTCTCGAGCTGTCAGGAGGTCGTTTTCCATAGCAGTAGGGGGGCGTGTGCCTCCGGGCTGCGAAGGGGCTTGCTCGCAATCGCGGCGGAAGCAGTAGGGGTATCCAGCTCCAAGGGGCTTCCAAGTCGGCGTCTTCATGCCGTTACCATCCCTGGGAAAACCGGACGATTTTCGAGCGACACTACCGGTCTTGCCGCGAGAAATACGCCCCAGGACTCCCATAGACCCCATCTTATCACCAGCCCAGAACTCTTGCCCACAATGCACCCACGCCGACTTCTGTCTCGGATACAGTCCTCGCAAAATCGTCCGGTTGTCCCAGGGTTGGTGTGGCAGGCACTGGCCTGCTTTGACCTATTTCCAGACAGGAGGGAACACGATGGCTCGCAAGGCAGGTGCAGGCGACGGGGAAAGTTGCGGGCCGCAACTTTTTTGCGACGGCGCGGAACGTGTCAACCTGGTTGAGACACCTGCTTATCGGAATTAGTGTATTTTCGATATGGGGGCCAGCCCCCAAACCCCCGGGATTTTT
>CAYYOX010000291.1:0-8293 GCA_964473065.1 uncultured Planctomycetaceae bacterium
CTCTTGAGTTGACCAAAAGGCCGGGTCAAACATCAACTGCCGGGCCGACTCTTCGGAGTTGGGTCGCCGTTTTTCTTTGCCTATCATTCGTATTGCCAGCAAAGGGAAGGAAAAAAGGGAAAGGGGGAAAAGGGGAAACTGAAAACCAGGATTGTTTCTTCTCTTCTTTTCTTCTTTCCCCTTTTTTCCTTCCCTTCTTCTGATCGTCTGAATCACTCTGCAATCGATCTTGCCCTGAATTGGCAATCTCTCTATACTGCCAAGCCCGATGTCGCGCACGGGTGGCCGTGCGCGCAACGTCAAGTATACCAACGGTTTATGGAGGAACCGTCATGTTCCGAAAACGTCCCGCGATGCTCTTCAGTGGCCCGCTCGCCTTGGCTGTGGCCATTCTTGCGTTTCCCCACCTAGGGGACAGTGCCGCCCGTGCCAAATCGCCCCGGTCGAAATCCACAAGCAAACCGACTGCTTCTAAGCCTGCTGCCAAGAAGTTGCAGGTAGTGGCGGTCGTGAATCGCCAGGAGATTTCCCGCAAGCAACTCGGCGACGAGTGTCTGTTCCATTACGGCGAAGACGTGCTGGAAAGCCTGGTCAACAAGTTTCTGATTGCCCAGGAGTGTAAGCGGCGTGGAATCACGGTCGGCAGCGAGGAGGTCGATGCGGAGATTTCCCGCATGGCCAAGCGGTTCTCCTTGCCGAAAGACCGTTGGCTGAAGCTACTCGAAGGTGAGCGCGGGATCAAGCCGGCTCAATACGCCAACGACATCATTTGGCCCACGTTGGCCCTGCGCCGATTGGCCGGTGAGCGGCTCAAGGTCACGCGCGAGGAATTGAGCAAGGCGTTCGAGACGCGCTACGGCGATGCGATCGATGCGCGACTGATCAGTTGCGAGACTCTGGAAAAGGCCAAGCAGGCGCATGCCGCCGTCTTGGCCGATCCGAAGAATTTTGGCAATGTGGCCAAGGAGTATTCGACAGACGCCAGCGCCAGCGTCAAGGGACGAATCCAGCCGATTCGCAGACACGGCAGCTACAAAGAGATCGAGCAGGCCGTCTTCAACATGAAGGACGGCGAGATTTCCGAAGTCATATCGGCCGGCGGACAGTATGTGGTTCTGCAACGAGTGCGCCGTATGCCGGGCGCCAAGGCGGTCGATTTCGAGCGCGTGGCGCCGCAACTGGAAGAACTCGTGCGCGACTCGAAGATGCGCAAGGTGTCGAAGGAGGTTTTCAGGCAATTGCAAGAGAAGTCCGAAGTGATCAACGTCTGGAACGATCCGCAAAAGCGTCGGGAAATGCCCGGCGTGGCGGTCGTGATCAACGGTCGGAAGATTAGCGAACGCCAACTGGCCGAAGAGTGCATCAAGCGCCACGGCGCCGAAGTCTTGGAAGGCGCCATCAATCGCAAGTTGCTCGAGCAGGCTTCTCAGAAGCGAAACATCAAGATCACCGAGGCCGACCTCGATCGCGAGATCGCCCAGGCCGCCGAGCAATCGTTGCCGCTGGTCGACGGAAAGCCGGATATCCGGGGCTGGTTGAAACTGGTGACCAAGGAACAAGCGATTTCGGTCGAAGTCTACCGTCGCGATTCGGTCTGGCCCTCGGTCGCACTGCGCAAGCTGGCCGGCAAGAATGTAAAAGTCGCCGACGAGGATCTCCAAAGGGGATACGAGGCCAACTACGGGCCGCGCGTGCGATGCCGAGCCATCGTGTTGGACAACCTTCGCCGGGCTCAGAAGGTGTGGAAAATGGCCCGCGAGAAACCGACCGTCGAATACTTCGGCGAACTGGCCGAGCAGTATTCGTCCGACAGTACGAATCGGGCGTTGCGCGGCGAGGTTGCGCCGATTCGACGCCACGGCGGGCAGCCAAGGCTCGAGAAAGAGGCCTTTTCCTTGAAGCCGGGCGAGATCTCCGCGATCATCAACATCGGCGAAAACTACGTCATCCTGCTCTGCGTAGGGAAAACCACACCCATCGAGGTCGACTTCGAGTCGGTTCGCGACTTGATCGAAGAGGATCTTCGCGAGAAGAAGATGCGACTGGAGATGGCTCGATACTTCGAGAAGCTGCAAGAGTCGGCCGCGATCGACAACTACCTCGCCGGCACGACCCAACGCCCGAAGAAATCCCGCAGTCTAAAACCGGCCGCCAACGTACCCACACTCCGCCAAGTGCCCGCCAAGCAATAATACAAAGCCGCGACCGGTGGTCGCGCCCTTGTCGCCGTCGGGCGCGACCAACGGTCGCGGCTTTATAACTACTCATCCTTCTTCTTCGGGCCGTAGAACTTGGCCAGGTTGATCCCGCCGCGGAGCTCTTCTTCCAGGAGCTTGACCCGCGCTTCCATGCGTTCGACTTTTCGCTCGAGAATGGGCAGGATCACACGTTCCTTGTCTTCGGGTTTTGGTCGGGGAACACTCGGATAACCGAGGTGTCGAGCCAGGGCGGCAAACAGGTAGAGCGGGTCTTTCTGGCGGTTGGCCTGTGCGATCTTGCCCTCTTTCTCGCCGAAGAGAATCGGCTTCTCCGCCTCGCCCCGTTGTTGGCGATACAGCTCGCTACGGACGTAGATCATGTCGGAGAAGTCGATCAGGCCGACCTGACGGCGCACGGTCAGGATCCACTCGCGCCAGTCGTCGCCGTAGCTCGGGTCGCCGGCCATGGCCTCCAAGCCCGCGTCGTAGCCGAGACGGTTGCGACAGATCGTCTCGAACTGATAGAGAAAGATCCCCTGCAGCGACGGTTCCTTGGTGCGATAGTTGGCCTCGTTTTCGAGGATCGCAAGGGCAATGCGGAAATCGAACCGTCCCTCGGCCCTTTCGGCCTCGGCGACGATATAGGTCTGAAAGGGCGTGAAGTAATGCGGCAGCTTGGCCATGGCCGTGGCAAAACCGCCCGTCATCCGCAGCTCCGAGGACATGAAGTCCAACGCCATCGGCAGCTTGGTGGTCGAAAGGATCTCGTGCCGCAGCATTACCAGCAGATCTTGCGTCGAGACACTCTCCAACATCCGCTCGCGCAGCGCGCGAAAGAAGTAAGCCTGTTCAACGTATTCTTCACGATCAAGCATCGACGTCATCCCTATAAAGCCGCGACCGTTGGTCGCGCCCCGTCGTGATGAAACCATCGCGGCAAAGCCGCGCTAGGTTCTCTGTGAACTCTGTGGTAGAATGCTCTTGATCCCCCCCGCTCACCGGTATGCTAACCTTTGCGGCCGGCATCTGCAAACCCCAAACCCCTCGCCGTAACTTCAATGAACCCCTCCGAAGACTCTTTGGCGGCCGCCCTGGCCAGGCATCAGATCGAGATTCCCGAGCCGCAGGTGAAGCTGCTGGGCCGCTATTGCGAGCTGCTTTGGGAGTGGAACGCCAAGATCAACCTCACGCGGCACACCGACTACGAGAAGTTCGTCACACGCGATCTGGTCGATAGTCTGGCCATAGCCGAGTTCCTTGGCCCCGACGAGCGGATTCTCGACGTGGGGACCGGCGGCGGCGTGCCGGGCATCGTCTTGGCGATCATTCGCGAGGATCTTGACGTCTGGCTCTGCGAATCGGTGGGCAAGAAGGCCAAGGCGGTGGCCGACATCGTCGAGCAACTCGGCTTATCGGTTCCCGTGGCCCATGCCCGGGCCGAGGATCTGCTGGAAAAAGACCATTTCGACACTCTAGTGGTCCGCGCGGTGGCCAGGCTGCGAAAACTGCTCAGTTGGTTCGAGCCCCATTGGGACTCGTTCGAGCGGCTGCTGATCCTCAAGGGCCCTTCGTGGGTAGAGGAACGCAACGAGGCCCGGCACTACGGGCTGCTGCGTCGCCTGGCTCTGCGCAAGCTGACCGAATACCCCTTGCCCGGCAGCGACTCGAAAAGCGTCCTGCTGCAGATCCACCCCAAGCCCTAATAAGCGACCGGTGGACTCCTATAAAGCCGCGACCGTTGGTCGCGCCTTTTTGCTTGGGCGCGACCAACGGTCGCGGCTTTATATCATTGATATTCCGCAAGTCGTTACTGCGCAGCAGGTTACGGCTCGACATCGAGAATTCTTGCGTATTGGGGTTGACGAGATCTGCTCACTGTACTATATTTACTAGTACAGCTAATCGAGGCGAGGTGAACCATGGAGTTCCAGATTGACGCGGCGAGCCGCCTGCCCATCTATCGGCAGTTGCGAAATCAGGTCCGACGGGCCGTCGCTCGGGGTCAACTTCGCCCTGAAGAGCGGCTGCCCTCGGTCCGCGAGCTGTCGCGGACCCTGGTGGTAAATCCCAACACGATCGCCAAGGTCTACACCGAACTGGAACGCGAAGGGCTGTTGCATACTCGGCCCGGGCTGGGCGTGTTTGTCGCTGCGCCCAAGACCGAGTTGACCGAAGAGGTTCGCAAGGAGCGGCTCACCGAGCTGGCCGACCTGCTGTTGACCGACGCGGTCCACCTGGGCTTCTCGCGCGAGCAGGTCGTGACCCTACTCGGCGAGCAGGCGGAACAATACGTGTGGAAAGTTTAGATACCGGAGTTTCTCCCCTCTCCCTTTGGGAGAGGGGCCGGGGGTGAGGGCAAAAAAACACGCAAGCCCTCACCCTAACCCTCTCCCAAAGGGAGAGGGGACCGATTTGACAGGAGGACCTTACCGCCATGTCCGACATCATCGCAACCCACGGGCTGACGAAATACTACGGCCGCCGCGCGGTCGTCGACTCGCTCGATTTGCGCGTGCCGCAAGGATCGGTCTACGGACTGCTGGGGCGCAACGGGGCCGGCAAATCGACCACCATCAAGATGCTCTTGGGGATGGTCCATCCAAACTCCGGGCGGGCCGAGCTGTTCGGTGAAGACGCCGCCACCTTGCGGCCGGAAACCCGATCGCGGATCGCTTTCCTGGCCGAGGGACATCCGCTGTACCGTTGGATGACCGTAGCCGAGGCGGCCGCATTTACTCGATCGTTCCACTCGACTTTCAACAGGCAACTCTTGGAGCAGATTCTCGACCACTTCGAGCTTCCACGTCGCGCGAAGATCCGCCGCCTTTCCAACGGCCAACGGGCCCAAGTCTCGTTAGCTCTGGCCGTGGCCCAGGAGCCGGAGCTGTTGATCCTCGACGATCCGACGCTGGGGCTCGATACGGTCGTGCGACGCGATTTCCTGGAATCGCTCGTGCAGATCATTCAGCGGCAGGGCCGAACCATCCTCTTCAGTTCGCACATCCTCGGCGATGTCGAGCGGGTAGCGGACCGGATCGGGATCCTGGTCGACGGCGTGCTACGGGTCGACTGTCCGACCGACCATTTCAAGGAGTCGATCCGCAAGGTGGTGCTGGAGTTCGACGGCACGCCGCCGGAGTTTGCCGGCTGCTCGGGCCTGGTGAGCAACCGTTCGGTCGGCAACAAGCTGGAACTGGTGGTGGTCGGTTATGACGATCAGCAGAAGCAGTTGGTCGAGTCGCTGTTGCCGCGCTCCATAGAAGTAATCGATCTAAATCTGGAAGACGCGTTCATCGAGTACACCCGCGGGCCAAAGCGCTCGCTGCCGCTTTTCGCAGGAGAGCCGACCAATGCCTAAGAACCTGATCTGGAAAGAACTCCGCGAGACGGGCTGGGTAGCCTTGGTTGGGTTACTGGTCTATGCGTACTTCGCGACATCTGACATCTATATATCGCGAAATGAAGAAATACCCTTCGTCAAGGATTCATTCCTTGTCTACTTCGTGATGGTCTCGGCATGCTTGGCCGTGGCGTTGGGATTTCGGCAATCGTTGATCGAGTCGGGTCGGGGAACCTATCCGTTTCTGCTGCAGCGGCCGGCCAGCCGGAAACGGTTGATCGGCGCCAAGCTGCTGGTGGGCGCCGGCCTGTACTTGGTCTGCGCGGCACTGCCGATCCTGGTCTACGCCCGCTGGGCGGCCAAACCGGGTACGCACGCCAGCCCCTTCTTCTGGTCGATGACGCTCGACGCCTGGAGAGCGTGGCTGTCGATAGGAATTCTTTACCTGGGGGCTTTCCTCTCCGGGATTCGGCCCGGGCGATGGATCGGCACGCGTCTGATGCCATTGGTGGCTGCCCTCGGATTGGCATCCGTGATTGCACTCACTCCTTGGCGGCCGATTGCGGCGCTGCCGGCTATGGCGCTGGTGGTAGTGTTGATGGTAGTTGGGATCTTTTATGTGGCAGAAACGCGAGACTATTCATAGCGAGGATCGTCATGTCTGAACGAAAAGCCATTCTTAGACCGTTGGTATTGGCCCTTATCGTGGGCCTGGGATTCGCCGTTGCCTGGACCATGGTATTCGTCTGGTGCTATGCGACCGTGCAAATGGCTTTTCAACCATTGCAACCGTTCCACCGGATTAGCGTTTTGAAGAACGGGGCGGTGGTTGAAAGCACGCGACTCGGCAATCCTACCGGCAAGGTGATAACAACCACCTACACTTTGGACGGGGAGACAGTCTCCGAAAGCGACCATTCGGTGGTGTACTTGGATCGCGAGCTTGAACGTACGCAGCTCACGCCGCCGCGCCAGGTTCTTGTCGGACCGTATTCCCCGCTCTCCTGGTCGATCCGGATCAAGCCGCTACCGTTCGGTCGGTCGCCGATTTCGCGGTGGTATTTGGTTCACAACGGCGCGCGTCGCGGTAGGGCCTATCTGGTGGGGTACGACGGAAACAGCAAGCTGCCGGCCGGCTACATCGGTCGAAGTGGATTCCGGCTCGACGAGCCGCCGTCGGACGAATACTTCGTGATGGAAGCCGGCCGGATGGACTACGGGAGCATCATCAGCGGTGCAAGGCTTAACACGTATGACCGACTTGACGATCTTCCGCCGGTTAGCTCGTCGATGGTCTACCTCGCGTTGGATGATCGGTTAGTTGAAGTCGATCTGGCCAATCGCAAGGTTCGCACGATTATCGAGGAAAAAGACATTTACTCCCTTGGGGCTCTGACTCGCGCATCGCGGCAAGCTGCTGGGGAACTTCAAGACCAGCCGGACAACCTGCAGCAATTCCTGGCGATTCGCATGAAGGAACGAGTTGTCGTGATCGATCCGGTCAGTGGACAGCACCGCGACTACGCGTTGCCTGCCGAACTGAGTGCTTACACTTTCAGCTTCTATGAACTGCTTGACGATACCGCCTTGATTCAATTCGCTCAACAATCCAAAGATGGGACCGTCACCAACGTGGTTCGATGGATCAATGCGGAGGGGGAAACTCTGCGGGAAGAACAGTTCGCAGGGAGGCAGGATTGGCCCAGCGTCCGTGCCATGTCTTGCATTGTTTCCTTGGCCATGCCCGTGCCGGCGATCATCGAGCCGTACATGCTCGCCTTTGCACAGCAGATCTACCTGGAGAGTGACGGGGCCGAAGACTTCATTAGCGTCATGGGCCTGGCACTCTCGATGTCTTGGCCGGGACTGGTGTTGATCAACCTTGTGGGCATCGTGTCGGCCTGGCTCTGCTATCGGCGGCAGAAGCGATATGCCCGGCCATGGACGCGGACTTGGGTCGCGTTTGTGTTTCTATTCGGCGTGCCGGGGTTGGTGGGGTACTTGTTTCACCGTCGTTGGCCGCCGAGGTTGCCGTGTCCCGAATGTGACGCGCCCGCTCCACGCGATCGCGAGGCGTGTGCCGCCTGCGGCAAGCAGTTCGCACCCCCGGCGCCCAAGGGGATCGAGGTCTTCGCTTGAGGCAAGTGAGGGTGGCTGGTGGCTGAGCGCAGCGGTGCCCCAGCTGGCAACCTCCTGGGGCACCGCTGCGCTTTGCCCCAGCCACCCGCCGCCGGCGCCCAAGGGGATCGAGGCGTTTGCGTGAGTCAAGCCGCCGTGCCGGCGGCTGCTAAACGAGACAAGTTGTTCTTCTACGAACCCTAAGCCGTCAAGGACTCACGCCGCTTCCGCCGTATCCTCTTCCTCGAGTTCCTCTTCCTCAAGTTCATCGTCCTCTTCATACTCTTCCTCTTCGTATTCCTCATCATCTTCGGGATCCTCTTCGATCTCGTCCTCTTCCGGCTCCTCGGCGGCGATAGTCGGCTTGGGCGTCGACTTTCGGCTCGCGGTGCGACGCGGTTTTGCCGGCGGTTCGAGTACGAGTGGTTCAGCTTCCGCGTCGGCATTGTCGGGCAGGCGGCTGACGGGAACCTTCAACGATTTGAAGAGCTTGAAGATGTGTTCGTGGCAAGTGAAGATCAGCAGTTGGTGTCCCTCGGCCGCGAAATCCCGCAACACGGCCGCGGCGGCTTTGGCCCGATGCGTGTCGAAGTTGACCAGCACATCGTCCAGGATCAACGGCAAAGCGGCCCCGCGG
>CAYYOX010000292.1:0-2525 GCA_964473065.1 uncultured Planctomycetaceae bacterium
CCGGCCGGCCACCTGCAGAATCGAGGCCACCATGGCAGCCGTCGACCCTTTGCCTTTCGTGCCCGCGATGTGCACGATCGGCAGATCCCGCTCGGGGTTACCCAGCCGATCGAGCAGTTGCCGCATCCGATCCAGCTTGAACTCCCGCGTGCGATAGGGCACGTCGACAATGCGCTCGTAGTTGATCCGCCCAAAGAGAAACGCCAAAGCGGCTTCTCGGCTACTGGAGTCGGCAGACACGGGATCGGAAGGAAGCATGTGGAGGGATCAACACTTGTGTGGACTGTTTAGCGGCCGGGACTCATTTTTGTGAGAGCAGGGCCCGGCGTTTTTTGCACCGCCAAACCTCCCAGTATACCGGCCGGAACGGGTCGGCGTCGAACCGCCGTTGATAGCGGGGGGCAATCCCCTCCGAAGATCCACGCGGCCCCTCCGAAGATCCACGCGCGAGGTGACTTGAAACGACCTGAGGGTTGGCCTATAGTGGATAATTCGCTATCTTACCCCGCGACTGAACTTTGCTGCAACCGGCAACGTAAAAGTGGGGTAATGACGTTACAAAGCGGTCCGTTTGCGCGCATTTCGAGGGAATCCTATGTCGGATGTGGTCATTGAAACCCGGAACCTGACCAAGGTCTATCGTGATTTTTGGGGCCGGCAGAAGGTTCGGGCACTAAAAGCGTTGGATCTGGAGGTCCGGCGCGGCGAGGTTTTCGGCCTGCTGGGCCCCAACGGGTCCGGCAAAACAACCACCATCAAGCTGCTCCTGGGACTGTTGTTTCCCACCAGCGGTCAGGCCCTGGTCTTCGATCGCGAGGCCACCGACGTGACCAAGAACGAGCGGATTGGCTACTTGCCCGAGGAATCGTACCTCTATCGATTCCTTAACGCCGAGGAGACGCTCGACTTCTACGGCCGGCTATTCAACATTCCCCGGGCCGTTCGACGACAGCGGACGTTCGAGCTGATCGAACTGGTCGGGCTGACTGGGGCCCGCCGCCGCCAGTTGAAGGAATACTCCAAGGGCATGGTCCGGCGCATCGGATTGGCCCAGGCGCTGATTAACGATCCCGAACTGGTCGTGCTCGACGAGCCGACGACCGGTTTGGATCCCATCGGCACCCGCGAGATGAAGGACCTGATCCTGAAACTTCGCGACGAAGGCAAGACGGTCCTCATGTGCAGCCACCTGCTGGCCGACGTGCAGGACGTCTGCGATCGGATCGCGATCCTCTATCAGGGCGAGCTGAAGGAATTGGGGCAGGTCGACAGTTTATTGAAACAAAACGACATGACCGAGATTCGAGCTTCCGGGCTCAGCGAGAAGGCCCAGGCGGAGATCAAGCAGGTGATCGAGCGTCACCAGGGCAAGCTGGTTTCGATAGGTCATCCGACCAGCACGCTGGAAGAGCTGTTCCTGAAGATTATCCGCGAGAGTGAAGCCCATCCCGGTCGCCGCGTTCGAGGAACGAAAGGATCGTAGACGATGGTCGTTGAAGGTCTTATGCTTTCGTTCTGGGAATGGTTCCGGGAAAGCGCCGCGAGTTGGGCCATGGCCGTGGCCATCTTGGCGACCGCGGGTGTGGTGCTCGGCTGGCTTGTGGCCGCGTTGCGATACGGTCCGATCCGGGCGTTTCGGCAAACGTATCGCGCGTTGGAGGCCGGCTTGATGGACCTGGTCCGGATTTCGCCGCGTCGAGTGTCGGCGCTGGCTTGGCTGGCCGTCAAGGAGTCGATTCGCCGCCGCGTGCTAGTCGTGTTTGCCGTGTTCATTCTCATCCTGCTGTTCGCCGGCTGGTTTCTCGACCCCGGCAGTTCGCATCCCGACGAGCTCTATTTGAGCTTTGTCCTGACGGCCACTAGCTATCTGGTGCTGCTGCTGGCCCTGTTCCTCAGTGCATTGAGCCTGCCGGAGGACATCAAGAATAAGACCTTGCATACGGTGGTCACCAAGCCGGTTCGGCACAGCGAGATCGTCCTGGGGCGAATGCTGGGGTTCACGGTTGTGGGGACCCTGTTGCTGATAGTGATGGGAACGATCAGCTATGTGTTCGTCGTCCGCGGACTGGCCCACACGCATGAGATCAGCGAGGCCGAATTGACGGTCGTCGATCAGGCGGTCGAAGATCCCTCGTCGGCCCCGCGCGCCGGCACGACTTCCCGAGTCCACCAACATCGGCACGACGTGGTCGTCGACTCCGACGGCACGGCCCGCGCGGAGATGTCGAAAGGCCATTGGCACAAGGCGTCGATCAAAAAGTCGGGCGGCAAGACGACATACCAACTCGGCTCCCCGCAAGGACGACTCCTGGCCCGCGTACCCATCTACGGCAAGCTCCGCTTCAAAGATAGCAGCGGTCGCGAGGCCGAAAAGGGCGTGAACACGGGCGACGAATGGGCCTATCGAAGTTTCATCCAGGGCGGCAGCCTGGCCACGGCCGTCTGGTCGTTCGAGGGTATCACCGAAGAGGCGTTTCCTCGGGAAGTATTCCCGCGCGGGTTACCCCTGGAAATGGGGCTGGAGA
>CAYYOX010000292.1:2535-8293 GCA_964473065.1 uncultured Planctomycetaceae bacterium
GTCTTGCCGGAGGCGCGGTGCCTAGGTCAGTAGGCCGCAGCAGAGGCAGCTCGGGAGTGGGGCTGGAGTACGTCGGCGCGACCGAGGGCGGCACGAGCGAGGGAACCGATATCGCCGGAACCGTGGGAAGCAGCTCGGTGGTCACGACCTCGCCGGAGATTGCCCAATTGGAGAAACTGCTGGAAACGCTTCGTCGCCGGCAAGAGGAGGCCCTCTTGGCGGAAAACCCGCAACGAGATATGGATCGCACTCCGATCGCTCCCAACGCACCCTTCGAAAACGAGATCCGCAAGATCCGGGCGCAGCTCCATCCATCGCGAGCCAAGCAACCGCCGCCGGTGGAAGTGCGGATCTTTTCGGCCCAGGATTTTACTCCTGACATTCACTATATTCCCTTCGAGTTGGAGACTCCCGACGGTCGTAAGTTGGATCTGATGAAGGATGTTATCCGTGACGGACACCTTGAAGTTTCGCTGCAGTGTATCGAACCGATGCAGTATTTCGGCGTGGCCCAGGCAGACGCCTACTTCCGCGCCCGGGACGCTTCCTTTGCGGTCAACTTTGCCAAAGGTTACCTGGGTATCTGGCTGCAGATGATGCTGGTGATCGGGCTTGGAGTGATGTTCAGCACTTTCCTCAGCGGTCCGATTGCTTTGGTAGCCACGCTGGGGACCATCCTCGGCGGATTCTTCAGCCAGTTTATGGGCCGGCTGGGTAGCGGAGAAATCCTCGGCGGCGGTCCGCTGGAATCCCTGATCCGATTGTTGACCCAACAGAACATGGTCACCGAAATGGCGCCCAACTTTCAAACCCGGGTGGCCAAAATGGTCGATCATGCCCTGCAATACTTGCTCTGGGCCGCTTCGTCCGTGTTGCCGAACTTCGGCGAGTTCAGCTTTGCCGACTATGTGGCCTATGGGTTCGATATTTCGCCGGACCTGCTATTGCGATGCGTGCTGCATGCCGGGGCCTTTTTGCTGCCAGTATTCGTGGCCGGATATTTCTTCCTGAAGTTGCGCGAGGTGGCCAAATGACCGCGAAGAAAGCGTTTCGACGCAAAATCATCTACTTGGTTCTGCTTGCCGTGCTGCTGATCCCCTTGTACTGGCTCGGCAACCCGGCCGTTCAGGCCACCGGCCGACGCGGCGGGGTCTTGGCCCAGCTTCGCGAGCAACACGGGCTGAGCCAGACCCAATTGGGTGAGATCGACCCGACCGGCGAAGCCATCAAGCTAGCCAGCTTGGGACTGCGCGGCGTAGCGGCCAATATCCTCTGGGGTAAGGCCATCGAGTATAAGAAGAAGAAGGACTGGACCAACCTCTCGGCCACCGTCAATCAAATCACCAAAATCCAACCCAACTTCATCTCCGTCTGGCTCTTCAACGGCTGGAACCTCTCCTACAACGTCTCGGTCGAGTTCGAACAGGTGAAGGAGCGGTATCACTGGGTGATGCGCGGAATCGAGTTTCTGCGCGAGGGGATCCGCTACAACGAGCGCGAGCCGCGATTGCTCTGGGAGGTCGGCTGGGTCCTCTCGAACAAGATCGGCAAGGCCGACGAGCGCCGGCAGTATCGCTACCTCTTCAAGCATGACGAAGACTTCCACGATGGACGCCCCGTCGAGCAGCGCGATAACTGGCTGGTGGGAAAAGAATGGTTCCAGGATGCCGAAGAACTTGGCGATGAATTTGGCGTGAAGATGAAAGGCAAGGGCCCTTTGATCTACCGCTCCAATGCACCCATGTGCCAAATGTACTACTGCGAGGCCATCGAGAAAGAGGGGAAATTCAAAGAAGCCAAAGGCGGTTGGAATCAGGCCCATCAAGATTGGCGAGAGTACGGCGACAAGGACATCCCCACCAGTTCCGGAGTCCACATCCGATTGAACGACAAGGAAGTCTTCGACGAGAACGCCCGGGAACTGATCGCCCGGATCGACGCCATTTCACCCGAGACCCGTCAGCAACTCCGCCGCCGCAAGGTCGAGGCCTTGACCGACGAACAACGCCAGGCCATGGAAACCAAGCCCGAGGACCGCTCGGCCGAGCAGTTGGCCTTGGCCGCCGAGGCGGAATCGTTGACCACGGTCACCTACGACGAAGTGGCCCGAGAGATCCCCCGCGAAGAACAAAAACGAAAAGAGGCCCTGCAACTGGCCCGGCAGGTCGCCGAGAACCAGCGCAACGCCAGACGAATTGATAGTTCCCGGTACATCGTTAACTTCGACTACTGGTTGCTGCGGGCCGAGTTGGAGCAGACCGACGACGCGCTGGCCGCCAGGCAACTTGTCTTTGACGGCAACACGGCCTTCGGCGAAGGCGATCTGACCACCGCCAAACAACTTTACGATGAAGGTATGCTGGCATGGCGTCGAGTGCTCGATGCCTTCCCCACAATGGTCATTCAGCCCACCTTCGGCGCCGACCTGATGGATCTGATCGACCGCTACCGCTACATTCTCGACCAACTCGACAAGGATTTCCCAGCCGACTTCCCCCTGCAAGACATCATCGAAATTCACGGCGCCCCGCGGTAGTGCGTATACCCAACAAAGGCGAAAGATGCGTGTTCTGTAGGAGTCGCCTCCTACAAAAACCTCAGTTCTTGGCCGTGCCGAGTATAAACGACTGAACTCCGAAACCGGGAAGTAATTCCTTTACGAGTCCTTAGCTTGCAAAGACCGCATGAATGCGGTCACTACAAACGGTCCATGAATAATCCGAGGCAGCGTGGAAACTCCCGTCGCCACGGTGCTACCCCCCCGCCAGGAGGCTGATTGGTCCGAGCTTCTTGCATCTCCTGACTGGCGGCGGTATGATACGGGCATGTTCCCCGACGTGACGTCGTTCGGGGACGGTCGTTTCATAAGATTCTGTATATGTGGGAGATAAGGCGATGAAGATCAGCAGACGCGAGGTATTGATCGGTTCGGCAGCCCTGGGAACCCTGCCCGGCTTGAGCATGTTCGCCGCAGCGCAGGAAGTGCCCAAAGGAAAACTGCCCGAGGGCGCCGTCATTATCGTGGCCGAAGTCAAAGCCAAGCCAGGCCACGAGGAAGCCGTCGGCAAGGCCCTGCTGGCCATGGTCGAACCGACGCTCAAGGAAGAAGGCTGCATCTGCTACAACCTGCACCAGTCGAAGAAGGACAAGGCCCAGTTCATGTTCTACGAGCAGTGGACCAGCGGCGAAGTCTTGGACGCCCACGGCCAGACGCCGCACATGAAAGCCATGCAGCAAGCCATCAACGGACTGGTCGAAAGCGGCTCGGCAACCTTCTACGAGTTGATGGGCTGACCCCTCGCGCAAAGACGCCGCGGCAAGATGGTCGTGTGCCACTGCTTCGCAGAAGCAGTGCTCCTGGTGTGGATTATCCACCCATCGAACCGGGATGCTCGTCTCGAATTCTTGCGATGTGCTCACGTGCCAGATTGGCGTTTTGTTCGTTATCTGTCTTTTCGATGAATTGTTCGAATTGAAGAATTGCCTCTTCGTGCTTGCCGTTCTTTTCCAGCGTGATTGCCTTCTTGAGCACCATCTTGATTCCCCATTCCAACTCAACCTCTTCGTCTCTCCTCGACTTCTGAAGTGTTCGCAGACTATCACGCTCCCTTTCCAGCGGCCATTCAACGACGGCAAACACAATAATAGCAATGAAGTTTACGAATGGGATTAGAGAGAGCAGACCCCAGAATGGTGAGTAACCGGCCTTGTTTGCAATTAGGGCGTAAGGGGCAATAGCCAAAACAAAGAAGATCGCAAAGAAGATCACAAGGCCAATTGTATCCATCACTCCATCTCCTGCCGCGTCTTTTTAACAATTTCGACGTACTGCCCAGCCAGCGACTCGATTCGCCCCATGTCGCCGGCGGCTACGGCCTTCGACTCGACCAGCGATCCGCCGACGCCCAGCGCACAGGCGCCGGCTCGTAGGAAGTCGGCGGCCGTGTCGAGGTTCACGCCGCCGGTCGGCATCAGGCGGACTTGCGGCAAGGGGCCATGCAGGGCCTTGAGATATTTTGGGCCGGTCAGGTCCGAGGGAAACACCTTGACGATGTCGGCGCCCGCTTCCCAGGCCGTGAGCACTTCGGTCGGCGTCAGTGCGCCGGGCATGACGGCCTTGTCGTAGCGTTGGCAGAGTCGGATCACGTCGAGGTTCACGGTCGGCGAGACAACGAACTCGGCCCCGGCCAGCAGGGCCACTCGGGCCGTTTCGGGATCCAACACCGTGCCGGCGCCCAGCAGGATCTTGTCACCCAGCCGGTCGGCCACCTGCTCGATTACGCGATGGGCGCCCGGCACCGTGAAGGTCACCTCGATCGCCTCCACGCCGCCAGCCAACAGGGCCTCGGCCACGTCGATCAGCACATCGCCATTGGGCGCCCGCAGCACGGCCACCACGCCGGAATCGATCATTCGCGTTAGCGTCGCATCTTTTGCCATCTTCTCACTCCTATAAAGCCGCGACCGTTGGTCGCGCCGGACCTGCCAATAACCCATTTTTCGCCATACAGAGCGCGACCACCGGTCGCGGCTTTATAGGGCATGACACCCACCCTAGCCGCCCTGCTGTCGGGTGTCAATTGGCGGCGGCCTGAGGGTGTAGGTTTTCGATGAATCCCTGTAGAAAACGGCCAGACCCGTTGAAGGACGCGGGCCCCGGCTGGTAAGATACAATCGTACGATTATCGGCCAAGCAGGCCGGTCTGTCCCCAGTAACGAGGAGACTTTTTCCATGCGAGCGGTTGCAGTCATCGAACCCGGCAAGGTCGACGTGGTCGACATCCCCGAGCCGAAGCCCGGCCCCTATCAGGTTCGGGTCAAGACCGAGGTGGCCTGCCTGTGCAACGCGACCGACGGCAAACTGGTCGACGGCCATTTCCCGGGCGTGGAGGATTACCCCTTGCTGCTGGGGCATGAGTCGGTCGGCATCGTCGACGCCGTGGGCGAGAAGGTCCGCACGTTCAAGGAAGGTGATCGGGCGATCGGCGGACTGCTGTTCGACATCGGCGATCCGAAATACGCCAGCGGCTGGGGCGGGTTCTGCGAATATACGATCGCCAACGACCACGACGCCATGGTCGAGGACGGCGTGGCCGACGAAGCGCACGGCTGGCTCGAGGTCCACGAGATCCAACGCCCGGTCGACGCCGATATCCCCGTCGAAGAGGCCGTCATGCTTTGCACGTGGCGCGAGATCTACGGCGGGTTCGACGATTTCAACCTCAGGGCGGGCGACCAGATCCTGGTCTTCGGCGCCGGGCCGCTCGGCTTGAGTTTCGCGAAGTTCCGCGCGCTCTGGGGGCGGGACTACCTCGTGCTAGTCTACCCCTTGCCGCCAACGCGCGCAGAGGCCATGGCCATGGGCGCCGACGAAGTGTTCGCCCCCGACTCGGACGAACTGAAGAACCTGATCGCCACGCGCGGCAAGCCGTTGGACGCCGTGATCGATGCGGTCGGTAGCCCGGCCATTGCCAATGCGGCCTTGCCGATGATCAAGATGGGCGGCTCGGTCTGCACCTACGGCGTGATCGCCGACGACGTGGTCACGCTGGAGAAAGGCAAGGGCCCGTACAATTTCAATTGGTACATGCACCAATGGCCCACCCGACATCGCGAGAAGGCGGCCCAAGATCCGCTTTGCCAGTGGATCCGCGAAGGCAAGATCCGAGCCGACGAGTATGTTACGCACGACTTCAAGGTCGAACAGGTCGTCGAGGCCATGGAAGCCGTCAAGCAGGGGCAAGTCATCAAGGCCCTC
>CAYYOX010000293.1:0-8189 GCA_964473065.1 uncultured Planctomycetaceae bacterium
ATTGACAAACTCCTGAAATACGAAGGACCGTGATTATGAGCAAACCCATTGTGGTCGTGGGCAGTTACAACGTCGGATTGTTTATCAAGGGGCCCCGGCTTCCCGAGAAGGGCGAGACGGTCATCGGCGATACCTTTTATGAAGGCGCCGGCGGCAAGGGCTCGAACCAAGCGCTGTGTACGGCCAAGATGGGCGGCCATGTCCATTTCATCGGCTGCATCGGCGGCGACAGCTACGGCCACGACGCTTGTATGCTGTACGACGAACTGGGGATCAGCCGGGAATTCCTCTTCATCGACGAATCGACCCACTCCGGGATCAGCTTCATCATCATCGATGCCAACGGCGACAACGTGATCTCGGTCGCCTTGGGGGCCAACAATCACCTTTCACCCGCCCATATCGACAAGGCCAAGGGACTGATCGAAAAGGCCGGCGTGCTAGGCTGCCAACTGGAAGGGCCGGTCGATACGTTCGCCTATGCCTTGAAGATGGCCCGAAGCCTGGGCGTGACCACGTGTCTCGATCCGGCGCCCGCACAACCGCTTTCCGACGAGATCTACCAGAATACCGACATCATCGCGCCGAACGAGTCGGAGACGCAAATCCTCACCGGTGTGAACGTCGACACCTTGGACCAGGCGGCCAAGGCCGGCCGCATCTTGCTCGATCGGGGCGTCGGGGCGGCGATCATCAAGCTGGGCGGCCGAGGATGTCTCTACGTGAGCGAGCAGGAGGAAGTCCACTTCCCCGCACCGACGGTCGAGGTAGCCGACGTGACCGGGGCGGGCGATGCGTTCGCCGGCGGACTGATGGTCGCGTTGTCCGAAGGCAAATCGATCAAGCAGGCCATCGAGTTTGCTACCTGCGTGGCCGCGTTGTCGGTCACCAAGGTGGGCGTGGTCAATGCCTTGCCGGCGCGCGAGGATGCCGAACGCTTGTTGGCCGAGACATTTCCAAATCACTAACTAGACTTTTGCAAAACGCGAATTCAACCTCCCCTCTCCCTTTGGGAGAGGGGCCGGGGGTGAGGGCATAGAAAAGACACGCAAGCCCTCACCCTAACCCTCTCCCAGAGGGAGAGGGGACCAATTTGCAAAAGTCCTATCACTTTTCAGCGAACAGATAGAGCAACGTGATGACGATTCATGAGCGGATGATGGCCGTCTATCGGCGCGAAGTCCCCGACCGCGTGCCGGCGGCCATTTACGGCAGTTACCTTCCACGAGGAAGCTGGGCTCGCGCGGCCCGCGAGCTGGGGTTGGGGATTATCGAATCGGCCCCGGTCGTTTCGCTGGTGGCGCCGCCCTGGCACATCAAGCCGGGATACGTTTCCGAGGTCAAGAACGTCGATCTGAAGGTCACCTACACTTGGGAAAAGGGCCAACGGGTCGAGACGCGGATCTACGACACGCCGGTCGGCCGCGTCACGCAGGAGACCACAACCGATCCGGCCTACGGCAGCGATTGGATCCGGAAATTCTATATCACCGGCGAAGAGGACTACAAGGTCGTACAGTACCTTGTGGAGCATACGGTTCTGCAGCGCCGCGAGGCGTCGTATCGGGCCAAGGCCGAAGACCTGGGCGACGACGGCGTGGTGCTGGGGCGGATCGACCGAAATCCCTACCAGAAACTGCTGATCGAACTGGCCGGTCCCGAGCAATTTCTGACGGACCTCTACAGCGGCTGCCAACCGGCTTGCGAACTCATGGAAGCCCTGGGCCGCCGCCTGCACGAGGCCGTGGAGATGGCGGCCGAGTCGGACGCGGAAGTGATCTGGCAGCCGGACAACCTCACGGCCGACATGACGCCGCCGCAGGCCTTCGAAGAGTATTGCCTCCCGTTCTACAAGAAATGGGGCGAGATGTTCAAAGAGGCCGGCAAGCCGTTCGTGGTCCACATGGACGGACGTCTCGGGCCGCTGAAGGACCTGATCGCCCAATCGCCGGTCGACGGGATCGAGTCGTTCTCGCTGCCGATGGTCGGCGGAGACATGCGGTTGTCCGAAGCCCAGGCGGCCTGGCCCGGGAAGGCCATTCTGCCGAATTTCCCTTCGAATCTTTCGCACAAAAGCGATCAAGAGATCGAAGCCTTCCTGGAAACGCTCTTCGACGAGGCCGATCCGAGTAGGCCGTGGATGCTGCAAATCAGCGAAGACCTGCCCCTGGACCAGCGGCAAAGGGTCGTACCGACCGTGGCGCGCGCCGTGGCCGCGCTAGGAGTTGCTTCCTAAACGCCGGCCCGCCATACTAATGACTGGACTTTTGCAAAACGCGAATTCAACCTCCCCTCTCCCTTTGGGAGAGGGGCCGGGGGTGAGGGCATAGAAAAGACACGCAAGCCCTCACCCTAACCCTCTCCCAAAGGGAGAGGGGACAACTTAGCCTCAAGGAGAAGAACCATGCGAACGTACACGCTGGCGTCAATTTGCTTACTCGCACTGATAACCCTGGCAACAGTTACCGCGGCCGCCGCAGAAAAGACGCCGATCCTCTACAGCACGGATCTGCACCATCCGCCCATGGACCCGGACGATCACTTCGACCTGGCCACGCTGTTTGCGCTGGACGAGTTCGACATCCGGGGAATCATCCTCGACTGCGGGTCCCATCAGGTGAAGGCCCCCGGCGAGATCCCCGTGCGACAACTGATCCACCTGACCGGCAAGAAGGTCCTCTATGCCGTCGGATTGGGCGCCAAGCTGACTTCGCCCGACGACGACGGGCGGAATCAATCGTCGTTGCTTCAAGGGGCCGTGAAAATGATCCTCGACGTCTTGGAGCAATCGCCGCAGAAGGTGACGATCTTCACGACCGGCAGCCTTCGCGACGTGGCCGCCGCTTACAATCGCGAGCCCGAGCTGTTCCGCCGCAAGGTCGCCAGACTCTACGTCAACATCGGCAACCCGAAGCTGGGTAAGGAAAGCCGCCAGTACGAGTATAACGTCGGCCTCGACACCCAGGCCTATCTCGCCATCATGCGGTCCGACTTGCCGATCTATTGGTGCCCTTGTTTCGACGGGGCGATTTGGCAACGGGGAGACCACGGCACCTATTGGAAATTCACCCACAAGGAAGTCCTCGATTCCACGCCGGTGAAGCTGCAGAACTGGTTCATCTATGCACTGACCAAGCAGCAAGGCGATCCGATCGAATTCCTTTCCGCGCCGCAGCAAGCTCCGGTCCGCGAGAAACTCTGGCCGATGCCGCGGAACATGTGGTGTACGGCCCCGTTTCTGCACGCAGCCGGTCGAAAGGTATACCTCCGCGGCGAGGCGGATTACATCGCCCTGAACCCGACCGAGGCGGAAAAGCTCGGACTCAAGGACAAGGCGGTCGACGCCTTCGGTTTCGTCCCCATGCAGGCAACCGCCCGGAGCAACCCGGACGGAACGGTAGGCGTCGCGCTCAAGCTAGATCCGGCCGAGTCGGGCGCCTATGTCTTTCAGAATACGACCGACGACTACGGCCGGATCCTCACGTCCTGCCTGAAACACCTACTGGCCGGCGCCTTGCCCTAATCTTGGGCATATGTAGGGTGGGTCGAGCAGCGAAGACCCACGCGTCAAGTAATCGACATCGGATACCTTCGCGTGGGTCTTCGCTGCTCGACCCACCCTACAAGAAGAGAATTCACCCGAAGGAGAGTCGTCATGTTGCGCTACCTATTGATTGCCGTTTGTTTGAGTACCGCAGTGTTTACTTCGCGCTGCTTTGCAAAGCCGCAAGCGGCTGTGGTCTGTTCGCCGAGTGCTAGTGTGCAGGAAAAACTGGCCGCGCGGGAGATTCGGCGTTATGTGTACCTTCGCACGGGTGAACTATTGCCGATCGTGCAGAAGGCCGAAGGGGATGCAATTATCGTGGCCCGGCAGGACCGGCCGATCGTCAAGCCGTTCTCCCTCGATGAACTCGGACCGCAGCAGTACGTGCTGAAGACTGTCTCGCGGGGCAACCGCCGCGTTGTGCTGGTGGTCGGCGGCGATGACATTGGTACGCTCTACGGAGCCTATCACTTGTTGGAGAAGTTCGGCATTCGCTTCTATCTGCACCAAGACGTTATACCGGACAAGCGCATCGTCTTCACCTTGCCCGACGTCGACGAAACGGGCAAACCGTTGTTCAACCTGCGAGGGCTGAACTCCTGGGGTGCGCACGTCGAGGGGATCGATCTTTGGGATGCCGACGAGTATAAGGCCGTCTTCACCCAAATGGCCAAGATGCGGATGAACGCGATGAGCATTCACTCCTATCCACAAAAGGGCGGCAGCGAACCGGCCGTCTGGGTCGGACTGCCGCAAGACGTCGACGACCAAGGCCGCGTCTCGTTCAGTCCTACGGCCAGCTATTGGACCACCGGTCGCTCGACGTGGGGCTACGCAGCCCGCAAAACCGGTGCGTATCGTTTCGGCGGCTCGTTGCTCTTCGAGAGCGACAATTGGGGCGCCCCGGTAATGGCCAATCACATACCCAAGCCCAAGACACTCGAGGCGCGAAACGAAGTATTCAACCGCATGGGCGAGATGTTTTCCGAAGCGTTCACGTTCGCCCGCTCCCTGGGGATCAAGACCGCGCTGGGGACCGAGGGCGGCATTCAGAATCCCGGCGCCGCCTTGCAGACCAATCCGGGCGACACGGGCGACGGCTACGGGCTTCGGTTGACTCTGAGCCAACACGGCCCGCCGATTATGGTCGGGCACGAACTCGAGAGACGCATGAAGTCCCTGGGCAAGGACCCGAAGGATCCGGCCGCCATCCAGGAACTTTACGAGGGCATTTTCAAACGAATCGCCAATACGCATCCGTTGGACTACTACGTGATCTATACGATCGAAACCTGGTATTGGAGCAACTTCAACCAGACGATGTTCGATTCGATGGTGGAGGAATGGAATCTGGCCTTGGCCGCCTGGGAGAAGGTCAAGCCGCCGTTTGGTTTGGCCACCGGCGGCTGGGTGCTCGGCCCGGACTTCGACCATAGGGCCTTCGACAAGGCGTTGCCGAAGCACGTGGCGATCGGCGAGATGAGCCGCGCTTACAACGCTCCGGTCGACGAAGCCTTTGCCCGGATCAAGGGTCGTCCGAAGTGGGCCATTCCCTGGATCGAGGAGGACTCGCCGATTCTCACGCCGCAACTCTGGGCCGGCCGGGTGCGCAAAGACGCGGCCGATGCCCTGGCCTACGGCTGCACCGGCCTGATGACGTTGCATTGGCGCACGCTGATCAACGAGCAGGCGGCCGACGCCGTGGCCCGGGCTGGCTGGGACCAGAGCGGCTGGAACCCCGAGTTCGGCAAGGCGAACCCCGCGCCGCCGCCAAGCACGTTCCCCGTGCCGCCGTTGACGCTGGGCGGCAATGTGGCCGACATCGGCGCCGTCCGCCCGATCGCCAACACGGATCATCCGCGACTCTACCAGACCTGCCGCTACAACTTCGCCGGCTACGACTGGGAGATTCCCAACGGGCGCTATCGCGTCACACTTCGCTTCTGCGAACCGCATTTCAACAACGCCGGCCAGCGCGTTTTCGACGTGACGCTGCAGGGCAAAACCGTGATCGAGGACCTGGATCTCTTCGCCGAAGCCGGAAAAGACGCCGCCTGGGATCGCTCGTTCGACGGCGTCAAGGTCAAAGACGGACATTTTCGGCTGGGCCTTGTTCCGCGAGTTTCGCTGCCTTGCATTATGGCCGTCGAGATTGCGGGCGACGGCTTCAGCCTCAAGGTCAACTGCGGCGGCCAAGACTATCAGGACTACAAGACCGACCAGCCGGAGTATGTCCCCACGACGAAATTCCTCTGGGGCGAGGCCGGTTCGACGTTCCGGCCGCGCGGTCTGCCCGTCGATGACCTCTACGCCGACTGGGCGCTGGCCAATTTCGGACCGGAGGTCGCGAGCGAAGCGGCCGCGGTGTTCGTCGGCATCGACAACAACATCCCGTTGCCGGCCACTTGGACCGGTGTCAACGGCGGCGGGGCCGGCGGCCTTCAGCCCGACAGCCGGCCGTGGGCGCGTGTCTCGCAGGAATATGAATTCGTCGACGAGTTCGCCAAGCTGCGGCCAGATGTCCGTGGCGCCGGCAATCGCGAGCGATTCGACTTCTGGTGCAACCAACTGCTTTACACGCGTGCCACCGCGAAAGCTTGTTGTGCCTGGGGACAATTGGAAGCGGTGCTGAAAGTTGCCCGCGTGGAAAAAGATCTGGCCAAACGCAAGGCCCTGGCCGCCGAGAACGTCTTACCACTTTACAAGGAGTTGGTTGCGTGCGTGGGCGAAGCCTACGGGCTGCTGATGGCCACGGTGACCGACATCGGCGGCATCCAAACGGTGATCAACTGGGAGGGCCACAACGCCCTGCTGGGTATCGAGAAGGCCGCTGCCGAGCTGACCGAAATGCTCGGCGGCCCCTTGCCGGAAGAGGCCGCGATCCCCACCCAGTACCAAGGCAAGCCGCGACTGATCGTGCCCACGGTGCGTAGCTTGCTGGAGAAGGGCGCGGCGCTGAAGTTAAAAGTTATCGTGCTGGACAACCAGCGGCCCCAAGAGGCGGCGATCTACTGGAAGCCTTTGGGCGCCAAAAAAGATTACCGTAAGGCGCCGCTTCAGCACGTAGGCCGGGCCGTATATACGGTCAGTCTGCCGGCAATCGACGGCGACATCGAGTACAATATCCGGGCAACGACCGCCGACGGGACCAAGTTGACTTGGCCTGCCACGGCGCCGAACGTCAATCAGACGGTCGTGGTGATGCCGTGAACGGGTGAGATTTCGTCGGCGATCTATCGGACCAACTGCAAGTACCCAAACGCGCTGGGGAGGTGGAAGTCGGGTTGTTCGGTTCGCGGGTCGACCCAACTGATCCAGTTCTCGATCGGTTTGGGCCCGTCACCGCGGCTGAACTCGGCACGGAAGATGCCGAACTTGATCGGCTTGCCGGGATCGATCCCGAGCTTCCGCAAACTGGCCAGCCGGATCGATCCCTCGACGACATAACCTTGTTCGACGACCTTGCCGGCCACGCGCACGCCGGGAAAGCTCCAGGGGTAATCGAACTTGCGATAGTGGGCTGCCTTGTAATCGAGCGTGCGGCCCAGAGGGTCCATTTCCAGGCAGTAGTATTCGCTTAGCTTTTCGTCCCTGGCGAAGAACAACTCCACGCGATCCTCGCGCACCACGTCGAGCTTCTCGCAATAATCGTCGACCAGCACGAGGTCTTCGTCGTGTACGCGGAACGAGAAGTAGAAGGTCTCGGCATCGTGCAAGGCGCGAAACTCGGTGGCCGGGGCCGGTCGCTTCAGCCAGGGAAACGCGAATCCCCGCTCGACGGCCGCCCGTTTCCATGCCGACTCATCAAGAACGCCGTCGACAACGATCCGGGCCTCGGGCACGAAGCGGGCTTCGTACAGTTTGGATTCGGGTGAACCGATGCTACATGCCATGGCCAGTGCTACTGCGGTGGAAAGGAGGGTCATTGATTTACGGCTCCCAGGGACGGAACTGTCGATGAGTATACCGGAAAACGACATCTTACGAAAGCGGCCATCGGGCCCAATAGTCCCTTTCAGCCGGGAACACGCAGGGCCCCTGGAAAGGCGGGGTTCGGCGGTGTAGAACGTCAGATCGCCCCGCACGCGAAGGCCGAGCCGGGCAAGTTCCGCACGTGCCCCGAGCATATCCCCGTGGAAAAGGTTTCGTCCGTCGAACGCGGCGCGGACCGGCTATTACAGTCCCTATCCCATATCGGCCCGCACACGCGGCAATGGTCCGAGGCACTGATGCAAGCACGCGGCGTCGAATCGATCCGCGTCCTGGTTGGGTTGAAGTCGTTGGCTGCCAAGCACGATGTGGCACGCCTGGACAAGGCCTGCAAAACGGCTCTCTCCCATGGCGCCTATCGGTTGCGGACAATTCGCGAACTGCTCAAACGAGACAAGGAGGACTACCAAGAGCAATTCGAGTTTATCGAGGAACACCCAATCATTCGACCACTGAAGGACTATTCTTTGGAATCTTTATCGGTGTTCACGACCGCGGTAGGAAGCGGCAGTTGGCTAACTGCGTTCGGTCTCGCACTCCTACGCGCCAAAATGGGTCCTCAGCCCCCGATTACCGACAGATTGTCCTGAATACCCATCGCGCCTGAGGCAAGTCGAAAAACGACCGAAAAACGGCACCGCCGCTGATGGGTGGC
>CAYYOX010000294.1:0-8171 GCA_964473065.1 uncultured Planctomycetaceae bacterium
TCATCGCCGTGCCGGCGACGGCTAAACGTTTCATCGCCGTGCCGGCGGCTAAATGGCGGAACTCCGGAATCGGGAAGTAATATCTTTACAAGTCCTGGACTCATCCGGTCCGAAAACAAGTATCTGTTCGGCGTGGGATGATCCAAATGGAGAATGGTCGAATATGCTTCGTCATTCTACGGCGGGCGTTTTCGACCGCTTGCTGCCGAACTCAGAGAGCCTCTGGAACACCACGAAGAACGACGGTACGAAGAGCACCGAGAAGAAGGTGGCTGCGATCATGCCTCCGACCACTGCCGTGCCCACGGCCTGACGGCTGGCCGCGCCGGCGCCGCTGGCAACGACTAGCGGGAAGAAGCCGAGGATCGAGGAGAAGGCGGTCATCAGAATCGCGCGGAAACGCAAGCGGGCTGCGCCGACGGCGGCTTCCACAATGCTCCGGCCCTGGCGACGCTCTTCCCGGGCGAATTCGACGATCAGAATCGCGTTCTTGCTGGCCAAGGCGACCAGCAATACGATGCCGATTTGCGTGTAGGTGTTGTTGTCCATACCTCGCACCATCAGGGCGATGGCCACGCCCAGTGCGGCCAGCGGCACGACCGAAATCACGGCCGCCGGAATCGTCCAGCTTTCGTATTGGAACGCCAGGACGAGAAAAACGAGTACGACCGACATAAGCAAGATGAAGAGTGGGTTGTTTTTAATATCGGTCGATTCCTTGACTTCTTTTTCCTGGTACGACATGCCGGTCCACTCGAAGCCCATCGATGTGGACAACTTCTCTTTGGCCATTTGCTCCATCAACTCCAAGGCCTCCCCGGAGCTATAGCCGGGCGCCGGTTCGCCGTTGATCTGCGCGCACGTATAGAGGTTGTATCGCTGGATGACCTGCGGGCCGAACGTCTCTTTGACATCGACGAACGTGCCGATGGGCACCATATCGCCGGCCGCATTGCGGACATCCAGCCGTCGGATGTCGTCGGCCTCGACACGGAACTGGGCATCCGCCTGAACGCGAACTTGCCAGGTGCGGCCAAAGCGGTTGAAATCGTTGACGTAAGCCGAACCGAGATAGGTCTGCAGCGTGTTGAAGACCGTGCTGAGCGGCATGTTTAGTGTCTTGACCTTGGGGCGATCGATGTCGACGAACAACTGCGGCACGGTCGCCCGAAAGGTGGTAGTCATCGCGGTCAGCCCCGACTGGGCATTGCCGTCCCGAATGATCTCGTCGGTCAAACTCTGTAGTTCCTGCAAACCGACGCCGCCGCGGTCTTGCAGTTGCATTTGGAACCCGCCCGCATTCCCCAGCCCGTCGATCGCCGGCGGGATGAACACGAACGCGATCGCCTCTTGAATCTTGTCGAATTCCCTGCGGATGTTGGCCAGGATCGCCTCCTGACTGAGGCTGGGGTCCTCTCGGTCCTCCCAGGGCTCGAACACGATCGCGATCAGGCCGAGGTTCGATCCGTTGGTGCCGCTCAACAACGAGTATCCGGCGATCGAGATCCAGTCGGAAACGCCCGGCGTGTCTTCCATGATCTTGTCGATCTTCTTCATCACCGCCTCGGTGCGCTGAAGGGACGCGGCGTCCGGCAACTGGAGGTTGGCGAATGCGTAGCCTTGATCTTCGATGGGCATGAAGCCGGTCGCTAGCGAGCTGAAACTCCAGCCGGTCAGTACGATCAGTCCTCCGAAAACAAGCATCACGATCGCCACGCGGCGCACCATGCTGTTGATCACGAACGTGTAGCCATTGGTCGTCTGGTCGAACACCTTGTTAAAACCGCGGAAGAAGAAATTCTGCGACTTGGGTGTGGGCCGCATGAAGATTCCACAAAGGGCCGGGCTGAGCGTTAAGGCATTGAGCGTACTGATGAGCACGGCCCCGGAAATGGTCAGGGAGAACTGCTGGTAGAGTTGACCGGTGATTCCGCCCATGAAGGCCGTGGGGACAAACACCGCCAAGAGCACCAAGGTGGTCGCAATGACCGGGCCGGTGATCTCTTCCATGGCCTTGATCGCCGCATCCTTCGGCTTCAAGCCCGCATCGAGGTGGCGGGTTGTGTTTTCCACCACCACGATCGCGTCGTCGACAACAATCCCGATGGCCAAAATGACCCCGAACAGCGTGAGCATGTTGATCGAGAAACCGAAAACGGACATCATCGCAAACGTGCCGATCAACGAGACGGGAATCGCCGCGCATGGCACGATGGTTGCCCGCCAGTTTTGCAGGAAAACGAAGATGACGACAACCACCAAACACACGGCGATGAACAGCGTCGTGTAGACTTCATTGATCGAGGCCGTGACGAAACGGGTCGTGTCGTAGGGGATCGCATATTCGAGGCCCTCGGGAAACCGGCCGCTGAGCTCCGTCATCTTGGTTTCGACTTGCGAGGCCAGTTGCAAAGCATTGGCGCCCGGGAGCTGATAGATCGCGATCGTCGTGCAGGACTGCCCGTTGAAGGTCGAGGCTCGATTGTAGCTCTTGCCGCCCAACTCGACGCGGGCGACGTCCTTCACGCGCGTGATCCGGCCGCCTTCGGTCGTCTTGACGATCAACTCCTCGAATTGTTCGGCATCTTGCAGGCGGCCCAAGGTGTTGACCACGAGTTGAAAGGCTGTTCCCTCAGGCGCAGGCGGCTCGCCGACACGGCCCGCGGCCACCTGCACGTTCTGCTCGCTGATGGCTTGGACCACGTCTTCGGTGGTCAGGTTTCGGGCTTTCAGCTTGCGCGGGTCGAGCCAAACCCTCATGCTGTAGTCTTCGGCGCCGAAGACCGTGATCGACCCCACGCCGCGGATCCGGCTCAATTCGTCCTTGATGTTGATCGTGGCGTAGTTGCTCAAGTAGAGGTCGTCGAATTGTCCGTCGGGCGAGAAGAGGGTGATAAACTGCGTGATTTGCGTGGATTGCTTCTTCGTCGTCACGCCCTGTCGCTGCACGTCCACGGGCAACTTGGCCATGGCAATCGTCACGCGATTCTGCACGAGCACGGTGGCCATGTCCATGTCGGTGCCGATCTCGAACGTGACGTTCAGCACATAGGACCCGTCGTCCGCGCTGCTCGAGGACATGTAGATCATGTCCTCCACGCCGTTGACCTCCTGTTCGATCGGCGCGGCTACCGTTTCGGCCACGACCTGGGCGTTGGCGCCCGGATAGAAAGCCGTCACCTGCACCGTGGGCGGGGCGATCTCCGGAAACTTCGACACCGGCAGGCCAAGCTGAGAAACCAGGCCCCCGATGACAATCACCAAGGAAATCACCGTAGCAGCGATCGGATTACGGATGAAGAAGCGAGATATCATGGCAGGCCGTGTTCGGGTCAGGGGGTTGGTTCTTCGGCGACGGGCGTGGAGTTTTCTTCCACCGGCGGGGCGGTGTCTTCCGCCGCGGCCGACAGTTCGGTCAGTTGGGGATCGACTTCGACACCCGGCCGCGCCCGCTGCACGCCTTCGATGATGACTTGGTCATCGGGCCGCAGGCCTTCCTTGATGACCACGAGGTTACCGTGCTTGGCGCCGACGGTCACGTTGCGTCGTTCCACGAGGTTCTTGCTGTTGACGGTCAGCAAGTAACGCCCGGCCTGATCGCTGGCCAGCGCTTGCTCCGGCACTAGCAGGGCATTTTCCTGGGTACCGATCGGGACACGAATCCGCACGAACAGCCCCGGGACGATTTTATGATTCGAGTTGGGAAAGATGCCGCGAATGGCAAACGTTCCCGTGCTCTGGTCGACGGCCAGATCGGCGTAATCGAACTGCCCCTCGAAGGGAAATCCCTCGTCGTCGGCCCGCTGGAGGTAGAACTTCAATTGGCTGTGATTCGTCTGTCGATCATCCTTATCGGGCATTTGAGCGAGGAGTTGCAACAGGGCTCGCTCGCTGATGTTGAAATTGGCGTAGATCGGATCGTACTGAATCACGGTGGTCAGGTGTGTTGCTTCGGTCCCGTCGACCAGATTGCCGAGTTTGACCAGCGTCTTGCCCACGCGACCGTCGATCGGAGTGCGAACCTCGGTGTAGTCCAGATCGAGCTGAGCGCGATCCAAGGCAGCCGTGGCAGCGTCGACAGTAGCCAGCGCGCCATCCCGCTCGGCCTTGGTGCGGACGACGTTCCTTTCGGACGTCGCGTTTTCCTCATACATGTTCTGCTCTCGCTCGTACTCGATCTCGGCCTTGTCCAGTGCGGCCTGCTTGGCTTCGAGATCGGCCTGGGCCGCGTTGACCTCGGCCTTGAACTGGCGTTGTTCAATGAGGTAGAGAGTGTCGTCCTTCGTGACATCTGTGCCCGGTTCGAACTTGACCTGTTCAAGAAACCCGGTCACCCGCGCGCGGATCTCCACCTTCTCGACGGCCTCGGTGGTTCCCGTCTCTTCCAGATAGTTCGTGATCGTCTGTTGCAGCGGATGAACCACAGTCACCGGTGGCGGGGGCGGATCTTCGTACTTGTTCCGCGGCCCACAGCCGGTGGCCAGCAACACACAGATCACGGCCGGCAGAAAGAACGCTTGTTTGGATGCAATCACGTTTCGCAATCCTCTCGATTTTCCCAAAGAGTTGATTTAGTAGGACGGGTTTGGCCCACCGATTCGCCCAATTGTATATAGCATCCACTTGGCGGCAAGCAACTAAATAACCCCAGAGAGGGGGCGCAGGCACTGAGACTTCGCCGAAGAAGCTTTCACTCCCGCGTCAGATTGGGCCAGATTGGACTATCGACCCCGTATCGCCGGCTCGGGGCAACAGATCGGCGCAGCGCACTTGTAGTCGGCGGGCCAACGGCAGGGCCAACCGACGGCCGGGCTGCATTTCGGACGGTAGTCGTCACAACCGCTACAATAGCTTGGCGGGCAAATGCGCGGAGCGCATTTCGGGCGATAGTCGTCACAATCCCTACAATAGCGCGGCGGACAGATGCTCGGGGGACACTTTCGACGGTAGTCGTCCGGACACGCGCACGGCGGAGATTTGGCCGCACCGAAACCTTCGAGCGTCACGCCAAACAACTCCAGGCCGAGGCACGGGCGAGAGACGCCCACGACCAACAGCAGCAATCCCCAGCGAAGCGTCTTGCTCATCGTAGAATTTTCCTTAGCTCTGGGGCGGGACGGGCATATTCATCGTGGGCAGCGGCGGTACGGCCTGGGTCGGGACTTCTGGCTGGTCGGCTTCTGGCTGGTCGACTGCCGGCAACTCTTGCGGCGCGAACCGCGTGGCCCAGCCGCCGCCGATCGCTTTGTAGACGGCCACCAGATTGACCGCGACCTGACCGCGGCTTGCCGCCAGATCGTCTTGCCGCACGACCAGCACGCGTTGCGTATCGACGACCCGTTGGAAATCGACGGCCCCTTCCCGATATTGGGTCAAGGCGAAATCGGCCGAACGGGTCGCGTTCAGCACGGCCTCGGCAAGCGAGGTGACGCGCTGCTGCTCGCGCAAGAAGGCACTGATCGCGTCCTCGACCTCTCGATTGGCTTCTAGCACCGTGTTCTGGTAGTCGATCACGAGCTGATAAAACAAAGCCTCCTCGGCACGGACGTTGTTGCGAATTCGCCCGTAGTTGAGGATGTTCCACTGAAAACCCGGGCCAATGCTGCCTGCCCCGGATCGGCTGTCGAAGAGCTTGGAGAAATCCTCCGACTCCAGCCCGATGAATCCGGTAATCGCAATGCGCGGGTAGAAATCGGATTGGGCGATGCCGATCTGAGCGCTTTGGGCTGCCGCGACACGCTCGGCACGGCGGACATCTGGCCGCCGCCTTAGCAGATCGGCCGGAATCCCCACCAGCACTTCGCCCGGCGGTTGCGGAATCGGACCGGGGCCAAGCTCCTCGCCGAGATCCCGGGGCGGGATTCCCAACAGAACGGACAACGCGTTTTGCGTTTGACGAATGTCGTTTTGAAGTCGAGGGATGGCCGACTCGGTGGCCGCCAGATTTTCCCTTGCTTGGGTCACATCCAACTCGCTGACCGCCCCGTTTCGAAATCGGGACTCAGCCAGATCGACCGTCTGTTGTTGCAGATCGACGTTGGCCCGGGTCAGTTGGAGCCTCTCCTGTAGAGCGCGAAGCTGGATATAGGCGGCGGCCACTTCGCCCTGCAAGATCACCAGCACGTCGTCGTAGTTTTCGATTTCCACGTTCAGATCGGCTTCGGCCGACTCGATCGCTCGTCGGAAGCGACCCCAAATGTCGAGTTCCCAAGAGGCATTGAACCCGGCGTCCCAGTTGTCGAAATGCTTGGCCAAGGCCGTGTTGGCCTGGGTATCGCTCAGCTCGACCCGCGCGTAGTCGCCAAAGGCTTGCTGCCGCTGCGGCCAAAGACTTCCCCGGGCGATCCCCAATCGGGCTCGAGCCTGGAGGATCCGCATCCCGGCCGCCTGAAGTGGAAGGTTTTGCTCGGCGGCCAGATCCTCCAGGTCATTGAGCACCGGATCATCGAAGACGGCCCACCAGTAGCTATAGTCGGTCGATTGGCTGACGACATGCTCGTTCTCGGCGTCGATCCACTGATCGGCGACCGGTGCCGGCGGCCGACCGTACTCCGGCCCCACTTTGAAGCAATTCCCCGTCCATTGAGGTAGTGAGCACCCGGATAAAAGGCCCAAGGCCAGCAGGCCGGCCAGAATATAATAGGCTGAAAGTCTCGATGTGCGACGCGGACACCGCACGCATCGGCGGCCGGATTCCTTGCAGATGTCACAATGGGGACAATGCACACGACCCTCCCGGTCAGTAAAACCCTTATATTGCCGATAACCGCTGAATGCCCCAATATCTGCTGATTCGGCAAATTCCGCATATTAACTGCAATGATTCGCCGAAGATCTGTAGGAGGCTGGTGGCCAGTGGGCGGTGGATAGTGGATAGTGGGTAGTGCAAAGCCGCAAGCGGCTTGGGAACCTAGGTAATCCGATGAATACGAACCTTCGCGAGGAACAGGCGTGGCTGGCGGTTGCGTCGCTGATGATCCTGGCCGTGATGGCGGTGGCTTTTGGACTCTCTTATACGCAGGGCGTGATGGTCCCCTTCGTGTTGGCCATCTTCCTTGCCATGATCGTCTCGCCGGTGGTCGACTATCAGGTCGTTCGTTTCAAAATCCCTCACCCGATCGCCGTGGCGGTCGCGCTGTTGTTGGTGTTGGCGATCCTGATGATCTTGGGTCTGGTGCTGATCATGGCCGTCCAGACGGTCGCCGATACGGCCGGGGCATATAGCGATAGCTTTGCTGGATTGATGCAAGAGGCGTTCGATCGGATAGAAAGAACCTTCGACCGCGTCGAGGCATGGAACATCGGGTTGAATCGCGAGAAAATGCACGAAGCTCTACTGGCATTTTCTGAAAAGGTACAAGGCACCATTCCCGCGGCTGTGAGACAAACGGTCCTCACGTCCACCGGTATGCTGACTAACGGGTTTCTGATCGTCATCTTCGTGGTGTTCATCTTGGCCGGGCGCAATCCGCGTCAACAACTCACGGGAGTCTATGCCGAGATCGAGTCGAGCGTGCGGACTTACATCACGGCGAAGTTCGCCATCTCGGCCGTAACCGGTTTCTTGGTATGGGCCGTGCTGGCCGCGTTCGGGCTGCAAATGGCGTCGCTGTTCGGCCTGCTGGCGTTCTTGTTGAACTTTATCCCCTCGGTCGGGTCGATCATTGCCACGCTATTGCCGTTGCCCGTGGCCGTGGCGCAATTCGATAGCGTCTGGTGGATTCTGATCGTGGTGGGCACGCCCGGGATCATTCAGTTGGCCATCGGAAACGTGATCGAGCCGAAGCTGATGGGCAAGGAACTCAAGCTGCATCCGGTGACGATTCTGCTGGTGTTAGCCTTCTGGGGCCTGCTGTGGGGAGCGATCGGCATGGTGCTGGCCGTACCCATGACGGCAACCATTCGCATTGTGCTGATGCGGTTCGAGACCACGCGTCCCATCGGCAACCTATTGGCCGGAGAATTGCCGACAGGCAAGCTGACAGCTTCGGCGAAAACCTCTTCCGCTTCTTCAACGAGCGGTTAGGGAACGTCGATCGTCAGCAAATAATCGACGGCTTTGTCCTTCTTAGCCGCGCCTTGGCGCGAAGTGGCCGCCTCGATCTGGTGAACCCAACTCAAATCGAGCGTCGCCTTGGTGACGGCCGCTCGGACTTGCCGGGCCGCTTGGG
>CAYYOX010000295.1:0-8165 GCA_964473065.1 uncultured Planctomycetaceae bacterium
TTGAATTCGGCATGATCGGGCCAAGTGCTCCACTCGCCCGCGGCAGCCCGGAAATGTCACCGCTGGCCGTGTCAGTCGCCTGAACCGTCCTGACGAACCGACCCGCCTGACCAACCACGTCGACGCTATCTACCTAATGCGCCGATCATCGCCACAATACACCCCACGACCAGAACCAATCCGCCGATCATTGCGGTCACCCGAACTAACGGCCGATGCGATTTGACGGGAGAATGGCTTGCCTCGGAGCTTATCGGCCGGATCGAGCCGACCACCGGCACGGGCAAGGTGTCGCGGACTTCGGCCACCGAGGAGACCGGGCGACTCATGCCTGCCGCGGTCGAGATCATACCCACCCCCGAAGCCATCGCCAGACTGGCCGCCAAGGCCAGTAGCGCCAAGCCTGGCCGGCGACTCGGCTTCTGCGAGAGTTTGGTCGGTCGTGCCGGTTCCACCCACATGGCAGGCATCTGTTGCGGCTGTGCAAGCAACTCCCGTTCCGCCCGAGCCGCGGTCTCCAACGCATCCGAAGTTTCTGCCACCGCTCGCTTGAGCTTCCGAAACTCTCGGGCCGTTTCCACGTCCTCTTCAAACGCGGGCTCAACCGCCGTGGGCTTTTCCGGCTCGATTGTTACTTGCGGCTGCCCGTTGGGAACCGTCTCCGCAAGCGAATTGAAAAGCTGCTCGGTCTCGGCGATTCGCTGTTGGATCTCCTCGACCAACGGATGGGCCGGCGTTCGAGTCACCAAAAGCTCTTCCCGACGGCGACGCAACTGGGACAACTGCTCGGAAACCTCCATGCGGCGAGGATTGTCGACCGGCGGCGAAAAAGTCGATTCAGCCACGACGGGGCTCTTCTCTACGGCCGCCGGTTCTTTCGCCCGTTTGGGTCGAGCCAGATGCAAATCGGCAAACGCTTCGAAGCGGGTCTTGGCTGCCGCCCAATCCTGCTGTGCCCGTTGCCGCCGCTGCTGCGCTTTCGGTAAGGCCGGTTGCGATTGAGCCTTCCACTGCTCGCGGAAATCTTCGACATAGTTCTCGGCCAACCCATCAGCCAGTCGGGCCGCCTTCTCGGCGGTCGGGTCGACCACGGTGACGGCGATCCTGACATCGCCGTCGGTCGAGCTTCGCTTCACAGCCACCCGAATTCGCTCGGTTGCGTCGTCTTCCGGCAACACACGCTTCAGATTCTCCGGGGCAATAATCTGTCGCCGGAGGGCTTCGAGGATCGGCGGCTGCGAGTCCTCATCACCTTGGGCCAATTGAACAATGGTCGCCGTGGCGGAAAAGGGCCCTGCCGCCGGATCGGACCGCCCAGCCCAAAACCCCGACCAATAGATGACCGCAAAGGTGACCACGCAGAGCGCCACCAGAATCCGCGTACTCGGCCTGGCCCGATTGGCAGGCTGTACCGTATGACCAGAGGTTTTCCCAAAAAGCGACACCGTTCTCACTCGGCTCCGTTCGAGTTATGACTCGGCATGCATCATCTCAAAGTGCTCTGTTGAGCAAGTTCTGCAACTTTGAGTCAGGGTGCCACGGGTGGCTTGCCCACCCGTGCAATCCCGGTACAGGTAGCACTGGTGGGCAAGCCACCAGTGGCACCGAGCGCGCACCACCCCCTACGTTCGACATCGACCCAGAATCCCCCGAAGTTTAAGCGCCCCAAAGGGTTGCCAACAAGAAAGCCATCAGAGAAAATGCCATGGGGCCCCTGGCGGTCGTTCTCGAAGACAAAGCACCGAGCAACATTTCGCATGTTCCAGATCAAAATCTGCGGGATCACCAACGTCGACGACGCCCGGACGGTCGCTCAGGCGGGAGCCGATGCCGTGGGGCTGAACTTCTACCCAAAAAGCCCCCGATATATCTCCACCGATCAGGCCCGGGCTGTTGTCGAGGCGTTGCCCGGGCCGGTCGTCAAGGTCGGACTCTTCGTCAATGCCGAGGTGGATGCGGTCTGCCGGACTTACGACGAACTGGGTTTAGACCTGATCCAACTGCACGGCGACGAGCCGCCGGCCTTCCTCGCACAGCTCGGCGATCGTCCCGTGATGCGGGCCTTCCGGCTCGATCAGCGACAACTGGCTCCCGTTCGACAGTATCTCGACACCTGCGGCCAACTGGACTGCACGCCCCAACTCGCGCTGCTCGACGCATTCGTTCAGGGGGAATATGGGGGCACTGGTGAGCTGGCCGACTGGGCCACGATCCAAGGTTTCTCAACCGGACAGATCCCACCATTAGTGCTGGCCGGCGGGCTCACTCCCCAAAACGTCGCCGAGGCGATTCACACCGTGCGTCCCGCGGCGGTCGACACGGCCAGCGGTGTCGAATCGTCGCCCGGCCAAAAGGACCCGGCCGCCGTCAAAGCCTTCGTTCATGCCGCCCGGGAAGCGTTTGGCACTTCATGACTCCCGTTTAGCCACCGCGTCCACGGAGGTTTCTGTAGGAGGCGACTCCAGTCGCCGATTTCGCGTAAAATGAGCAGGCGTCTAGACATACGGGAAAATCGGCGACTGGAGTCGCCTCCTACAGAACACACAGACCCCATTTGCAGCCGGCCCAACATACTCCCTTGTCAAACAGGGGTGCCAGGACGTATTATAGGCTCTGCACAAATACTGGAGTTTTTCAAGCGAAAAGGAGCCCCTCGTGTCGCAGGTCGAGACAAAATTGCCGTACAAAGTGGTCGATTGTTCCCCGGAAGAGTTCAAGGCGCTGGCCGAGTTTGGGCACAAGGAGATCATGCTGGCCGAGAACGAAATGCCCGGCGTGATGGCCCTCCGCGAGCAGTACGGGCCAAAGCAACCGATCGCCGGGGCACGGATTGCCGGCTGCCTGCACATGACCATCCAAACGGCCGTGTTGATCAAGACGCTCAAGGAACTTGGCGCCGAGATCACTTGGACGAGCTGCAACATCTACTCGACCCAAGACCACGCCGCCGCGGCGATCGCCGACCTGGGTATCCCCGTCTACGCGTGGAAACAGGAGGCCCTGCAGGACTACTGGGACAACATCCTGATCCAGATCGGGGCATTTGCCGACGGGAAAGGCCCGAACTTGCTGCTGGACGACGGCGGCGACCTGACGGCGCTGATCCACAAGGGCGTCGAGTTCGAGAAGTCGGGCGACTCACCCGATCCGGAATCGGCTTCGCATATCGAAGAGAAGGCCTTGCTGACTACCTTGAAGCGGAGCCTGGCCGAGGACCCGACGCGATTCACACGGATCGCCAAGGACCTTCGCGGCGTGAGTGAAGAGACGACCACCGGCGTGCATCGGCTCTACCAGATGCACGAGCAGGGCCAGTTGCTGATCCCGGCCATCAATGTGAACGACTCGGTCACCAAGAGCAAGTTCGACAACCTCTACGGCTGCCGCGAGTCGCTGGCCGACGGCATCAAGCGCGCCACCGACGTGATGATTGCCGGCAAGGTCGTCGTTATTGCCGGCTATGGCGACGTCGGCAAGGGCTGTGCCCATTCGATGCGATCGTACGGCGCCCGGGTGTTGATCACCGAGATCGATCCGATCTGTGCCTTGCAGGCCGCCATGGAAGGTTTCGAAGTGACCACCATGGAAGAAGCCTGCTCGCAGGGAAACATCTTTGTCACCACCACCGGCTGCCGCGACATCATCCTGACCGAGCACCTAGAGAAGATGCCCAACGACGCGATCGTCTGCAACATCGGCCACTTCGACCTGGAGATCGACGTCGCCGGCCTGGAGGCGTTGCCCAAGGTCAAGAAGGTCAACATCAAGCCGCTCGTCGACCGCTACACGTTCCCCGACGGCCACTCGATCCTGCTGCTGGCCGAGGGTAGGCTGGTAAACCTCGGCTGTGCTACGGGCCATCCGTCGTTCGTCATGTCCAACTCGTTCACCAATCAGGTGCTCGCCCAGATCGCCCTGTGGGTCGAGCCGGAGAACTACCCGCTCGGCGTGCATGTGCTGCCGAAGAAGCTCGACGAAGAGGTCGCCCACTTGCACCTCGAACAGCTCGGCGTGAAGCTATCGAAGCTGACCCAAGAGCAGGCCGACTACCTGGGCATCCCCAAGGACGGACCGTTTAAGCCGGAGTATTATCGGTATTGATCGTTGCCGATTCTTTTTGGACTTCATTGCAAAGCCGCAAGCGGCTGGGGATAGTATGCCGGAAATTCAAGCCTTTCGTGGGGTTCGTTACGACCTGGGCCATGTCGGGGCCCTTAGCGATGTGGTCGCGCCGCCCTATGACGTGATCGGGCCGGAGTTGCAGGAGACCCTCTATAAGCAGCATCCGTGCAACGCCGTGCGGCTGATCCTCAATCGTCAGGAGCCGGGCGACGACGATGCGAGCGACAACCGCTACACCCGGGCCGCCCGGTTCCTGAAGAACTGGCAGTCCGAGGGCGTGCTGTTTACCGAGTCCGACCCGGCCGTCTATGTCTATCACCAGGAGTTCCACTTCGCCGGGACCGACTACGTGCGTCGTGGTTTCATGGTCCGGCTCCGCCTGTCGCGGTTCGGCGAGGGGCAGGTCTTTCCGCACGAGGAGACCATGCCCGGCCCGAAGATCGATCGGCTGATGCTGACGACCGTCTGCCGGACGAACCTCAGCCCGATCTTCGGCCTCTATCCCGACCCGCAGTCCGAGGCCCAAAACCTGCTGGAAAACGCGATCACCGACCAAACGCCGATCGTGGCCAAGGACCATCTGGGCGTGGTCCATAAGCTCTGGCCGGTCACCAACATCGAGGTGATCTCCAACGTGGCGGCCGCCATGGGCCCGAAACCGATCTTCGTGGCCGACGGACACCATCGCTACGAGACGGCCTGCAACTATCGCGAGCAGGTCTACCAAAGCGGAGCGCTATCCAAAGACCACCCGGCCAACTTCGTGTTGATGATGTGCGTAGCCATGGAAGACCCGGGCCTGGCCGTCTTCCCCACCCACCGACTCTTCACCGGGCTGCCCGAGCTTGACGCCGAGCAACTGGCCGCCAAGCTGGGCGATTGCTTCACCGTGCGGCCCGCCGGCCAAGGTCCCGAGGCGGCCAGTGCCGTTTGGGAAGATGTCGAGACGACCGACGACCAGGGCACGATCGCGCTATTCACCCGCAAAGACGCACGCTGGACCATCTGCGAGCTGACCGACGCCGGCCGCGCCCGCATGGCCCTTATTGCCAAAGACCACAACGAAAGCTGGCAGGAATTGGGCGTCAGTCTCCTGCACCGGCTGATCGTCGAAGAACTGCTCGGCGGCAAGGACCTGCCCAAACCCAAGTACGTCCGCCTGATCGACGAAGTGTGCACGGGGCTAGCCTCGGGCGACTATCCCTTGGCCGCGTTGGTCATGCCGGCCACGGTCGACCACATCCGCCAGATCAGCCTCGAAGGCGAACGCATGCCGGCCAAGAGCACCTATTTCTATCCAAAACTGCTCAGCGGGCTAGTCTTCAATCCGTTAGAGTAGCGCCAAAGCGGTCGTTCCACGTGAAACGCCCACCCACCCAAGCTAGCACCGCCAGCAGCCGCTTGCGGCTTTGCAGGGCGCTCGGGAAAACAGACATGGAAGAGTCCATCCAGCAACCCACAAAGCGTCGCCCATTTCAGTTCAGCCTGCGGAGTCTCTTCATACTGACCACAGTCCTGGCCGCCACCCTGGGTTTGCTGTTCAGAGCCCCGCCCGTAGTGAGCGTGTCCACAGCCGGCTTCTTCATCCTTTCGCTGCCGATGGTCTTGGTCATCGTGCTAATCTACGGCCGCGGCTACACACGCACGTTCTGCATCGGGGCATTGTTCCCAACCGCCTTTTCGCTCTGGTCGGTCTCCGATTATCCCCTGTTCGCCTATGCTATTGTCGGTCCTAACTTCGACGAGATCGGCTGGTGGGCCGCATGCTGGCTGGGTGGCGTTGTTGTCCTCAGCACGATCTTTGGCTTGCTGGCCATGGGCGTCCGCCGACTGGTCGAGTCACCTGACGAATAGCCGCTTGCGGCTTTGCAGAGTGCCGCCGCACTCCCTGTCAAACCTTTCCGATATACCAAGCCACGTGTTTCACGTGAAACGGGCAATTCGGGCGATCTCTTTGTTTCACGTGAAACATACCGGCACGCCAACAAAGCGTTTTCCCATTTTCCCATTTTCCTCTTTTCCCCTTTTTCCTCCCCCCTCAACCCCAACCCACCGCCAAATCGCGAAACTGGCATTTCCCGCCACTCGGGTCCGCGGGTACAATCCCGCCCTGCCGAAACGGTGTGCTTCGACACTCGGCAAGGAGGCCGGTTTGGGTCGCGTTTTGTGTATTGCGAATCAGAAAGGGGGCGTGGGCAAAACGACCACGGCCGTGAACCTGGCCGCCGGCTTGGCCAAGGCCGGCTCGCGCACCCTGCTGGTCGACCTCGATCCGCAGTGCAACGCCACCACCGGACTGGGCCGCCAGCCGACCGAACGGCACCCGCTGATCGCTCGGATTCCCTTGCGACAAGGCGTCTGTGCAACCGACATCGACGGCCTGGACCTATTGCCCGGCAGCCGCAGTTTCGACGATGTCGAGCAACTGGCGACCGGCCCGGGGGACAAGGCCGAGCGATTGCGCGATTACTTGAGCCGCGGTTTCGGCTATTACGACTTTGTGGTTATAGATTGCCCCCCGTCGATTGGCGAGCTTACGCGTGCGGCGCTATCCAGCTCTAGCGAGGTGGTCATGCCCATTCAATGTGAGTATTTTGCCATGGAAGGGCTGGCCCAGATGATCGAGGTCATCCGCCAGGTGATGCAAGAGAAGGGGCGACAACTCGAGTTCGGCGGAATTGTGCTGACGATGTACGATTCCACTTTGGAGTTGACTAGGGAGGTCGATCAGGAAGTGCGCGAGTTTTTTGGCGAGATCGTCTACGAGACGGTCATCCCGCGCGACGTGGCCGTGTCGGAAGCACCGAGCCACGGTCAATCGGTACTCGATTACGCCCCGCGATCCCGCGGCACGCGAGCGTATGTTGAACTTTGCACGGAGGTATTAGAACGTGACTAAAGAAAAACGACTGGGACGAGGGCTCGAAGCCCTTTTGGGACGCGTGCCGGGCCCGCCGGAGCAAGCGGCCCAAGCGCCGGACCCCTACGGCGGCGTGCCCGACGAACCGTATCCCACGCCGGCAGCCATGCCCGAGCAACCGGTTGCCGAGACGCCCGCGGCTGACGGCTCGCTGCAGATCGGCGTCGATCAGATCGACAGCAACCCGTTCCAACCGCGTCAAGCCTTCGACGAATCGGACATGAGTTCGTTGAGCGAAAGCCTTTCGGCCCATGGTTTGTTGCAGCCGGTGGTGGTTCGGCGGGTGGACGATCGGTATCAGTTGATCGCGGGCGAACGCCGCTTGCGGGCGGCCGTGCAGGCCGGCTGGACCGACGTGCCGGCCCGGCTCATCGAGGCTGACGACCGCGATCCGGCCGAGTTGGCTATCGTCGACAACTTGCAACGGAAAGAACGCACACCGATCGAAAAGTCGACCTCCTGCACGCGCTATATCGAGCAATACGGGTGCAAGCAGGAAGAACTAGCCGGGCGTCTGAAGTTGGACCGCTCGACGATCGCCAACCTGATCCGTCTGCTCGAACTGCCCCAGCCGATCCAAGAGGCCGTTCGTAACCGGAAGATCACGCAAGGCCACGCCCGAGCCCTGTTGACCTTGGGCGAGGAACAGGAGCAGCTCGATTTCTGCCAGCGAATTCAGCGTGAGCGGCTCAGCGTGCGTCAAACGGAAACGGCCGTCCAAGAGGCGGTCGTGGCAACCGACGATCCGGTGCTAGGCGTCGTCGATCGGCAGGGCCAATCGCATCGTCCGGCCGGCGTACAGAGCGACCACCTGATTGCCCTGCAAGAGGAACTACGCCTGGCATTGGGCACCAAAGTGAAGATCACGCAAAACGCCCGAGGCCGCGGCAAGTTGGTGATCCATTTCCGCAACCACCAGGAGTTCGAGCGACTTCGCGGTCAGTTAAGCGACCCCGGCCGCACGGTCCCCAGAGCCATTGCACACACTGGGTAAAGTGGGCTGGCGTGGTGATTACTATCGACGCTGCCGCCGGCGGCTGGAACGAGTATACTCAACACGGGCGAAACATGCGTGTTCTGTAGGAGTCGCCTCCTACAAAAACCTCAGTTCTTGGCCGTGCCG
>CAYYOX010000296.1:0-8160 GCA_964473065.1 uncultured Planctomycetaceae bacterium
ATGACCGAGGTTGGGTCGCCATCGTTGATAACCGGGGCGGCGTGGTCGACTTTGTCGTCTGGGGATATGACGAGCAGGCCGTCGCCTCGATGGAAATCGACGTCGGGCCGTTTGTGGACATCCGGCCAGGCGAGCAGTCGAGCGGACCTGCCGTTGATGCCGTCGGCCGCCGAGCGGTTGCCGATTCCCGCCGATGTCGATCTGGTGGTCAGTTTCAGCCATGCGGTGGCCAAAAGCGTTCGAGTGCCGCAAGGCGTGCCGCACGTCTGCTACTGCTTCACGCCCATGCGCTACGCCTGGGACCGCCGCGACGACTATTTCTGCGTCGCCGGCCGAGCCCGCAACACGCCCGTGGCAACCGTGCGGAATCTGGTGCTCGATCGGATCCAGCATTGGGATCGGTCGACCAGCGATCGGGTGACCCATTTCGTGGCCATCAGCCGGACCATCGCCCGACGGATCCGCGAGTGCTACGACCGCGAAAGCCACATCATCTATCCGCCGGTCGACACGCGGTTCTACACGCCGGCCGACGTACCGCGAGAAGATTTCTACCTGTGCGTTTCCGCCTTGGCGCCCTACAAGCGGATCGATCTGGCCGTCGAGGCCTGCAATCGCTTGGGCCGCCGGCTGATCGTCATCGGCGCCGGACCCGAACTCGACCGGCTCAAGCGACTGGCCGGTCCGACCGTTACGCTAACCGGTTGGCGCAGCGACCAACAGATTCGCAACCACCTGCGCCGCGCCCGGGCGCTACTGTTCCCCGGCCACGAAGACTTCGGCATCGTGCCGGTCGAAGCCCAAGCCTGCGGCACGCCCGTGCTCGCCTACGGCCAAGGCGGCGCGACCGAAACGATTCTCGCGGCCGACGCGGCCACGTCAGGCACCGGGCTGTTCTTCGGGAAGCAAACGGCCGAGTCGCTATGCCAAACGCTCGAACATTTCGAGGCCCACCCCAACCGTTTCGATCCCGAATTAGCCCGCCATCACGCAGAGCAATTCGCCACGGACCGTTTCGAGCAAGAGTTGGTCGAATATCTGGAAACGATCGCACAGTACCCAACAGCACAGTGCCCAACAACCGCCAACGTTTAGCCCCGGCGGCCATGCCGAGTTTGCCGCGGGGAGGCTGACGGAACTCTGTAAGTTACTACCAAACAACGCTTTGCGCCGACAGGGTCCCTTGGGAGATTGCTTCGGGACCGGTTTGCCGCTACAATTACATGTCCTAATTGTTGCATCTTGTGCTGTGCATAAGCGGCAACTCCCTGAGGGGGATCGTCTGCCTTAGGGGCATATCTTATCTTACCGAGGAAGCGTGATGAACGAAAAAGCCAAGCTTAGTTTCGGAGAGCAGGATTTCGAACTGCCGATCAGGGTGGGAACCGAAGGGGAGCGGGCGATCGATATATCGAGTTTGCGGGCCGACACGGGCTACATCACGCTTGACGACGGATACGCCAACACGGGAGCGACCACTAGCGAGGTTACTTACATCGACGGAGAAAAGGGCATCCTGCGCTATCGGGGCTACCCGATCGAGGAGATCGCCGAGCGGTGTGATTTCACCGAAACGGCCTACCTGCTTATTTGTGGCGAGTTGCCCAGTGCCGAGCAACTGGAAGGTTTCCGCGGGGATGTCCGGCACCACACGCTGCTGCACGAAGGCATGAGGCGGATCTTCGCCGGGTTTCCGCCGGACGCCCACCCGATGGCCATTCTCGGTTCGGTCGTAGGCGCTTTGGCGATCTACTGCAAAGATTCGCTTTCACCGCTGGACCCGATGCAGCGCGAATTGGCCATTTTTCGGATGTTGGCCAAGATGCCGACGATTGCCGCGTTCAGCTACAAGCAGTCGATCGGCCAACCGTTTGTCTATCCGGAAAACCATCTGACCTACTGCCAGAACTTCCTGCAAATGATGTTCGCCGTGCCCAGCGAACGCTACAAGATGGATCCCGACTTCGTCGACGCGTTGAATCTGGTCTTGATCCTGCACGCCGATCATGGGCAAAACTGCAGCACGTCGGCCGTTCGGATGGTCGGTTCGAGTACGGTGAATCTGTTTTCCAGCATCTCGGCCGGGATTAACGCCTTGTGGGGCGCCTTGCACGGCGGCGCCAACGAGGCCTGCATCAATATGCTCGAATCGATCCACGCCGACAACAACAACCTGGGTAAGTATATCGATCGGGCCAAGGATCCCAACGACGATTATCGACTGATGGGGTTCGGACATCGCGTCTACAAGAACTACGACCCGAGAGCCCGGATCATCAAAGGTGTGTGCCACCGCCTGTTGAAGAAGAACGAAAAGCAATCCTCGATCTTCGAGTTGGCCCAAGAATTGGAAGAGGTCGCGCTGAACGATCCCTTTTTCATCGAGCGGAAGCTCTATCCGAACGTCGACTTCTACTCGGGCATCATCTACAGCCTGATGGGTATCCCGAAGCAGATGTTCACCGTGCTGTTCGCCTTGGGCCGACTGCCCGGCTGGATCGCCCATTGGCGCGAAATGCATCTGGCCGAGGGTGGCCTGAAAATCCACCGCCCGAGGCAGCTCTACCTCGGCTCGTCCCAACGCAAGTTCGTGCCGTTGATCAAACGCTAGGTGGAAGGCTGATCGGCAGCGACGTCTGCGGTTTCGAAGCTCTAACGCATATGTACTCGCGGAACGGCGTCTAGTTGCGAGCCCTTTTCCAGGGATTCGGGAACCAGAAGGGGCCGGATCGCGCGCGGAACCGGTTGCAACGGATGTTCGAACCATCCCTGTCCCGGCACGCGTTCATGCATCCGGTACCTGGGTGTCCCGGGGACGGGTATCCTATTGGCGCCTCGGTCCAGCATGGATCCTTTTTCCAAGTCCAGCGGAACACGCAAATAAGGAGGGATTGGCGCATCCGATTCTGACGCGTCGCGATCGGGGTCGTCGGGGACGGTCGCCGGTTCAAACCGGTGGTTATCGCTCACGCTTCGGTCAGTCAGTCGATTCGCGGCCCACCACGCGGCCGCGCCAACGATCCCCAGCAGAGCCAAGCACGTAACGACTGTCAGATAGGAGCGACCGGCCATCTTTCGTTCTCCCTGAGAAACGCCCTCCTCGCGACCATTATACGCCGCAGGAAAGGGGAATCAAGGTCTCTTTTCTTGCCCCATCTGAAGGCAGGCACGCCTTAGAAAGACTTTCCCATACTACCTAACTATCACGCTTTACCCCATCTGCATTCTGCGGAAAGTTCGCCTAGGGCGGAGTACCTGTTTGACCGATATAAGAAGTGAGGAGTACCGTGTGCCGGTGCTATGCGCCGGTTGGCTCCAGAGCAATACAAGGTAAAAGCCATGTCGAAAACATACATTGCGGCAATCCTCAGCTCGTTCTTGGCGGCCGTCTCGCCTCTGGCGGCCCAATCGGTGGTCGAGATATCGCCGGCTCAGACCGTCGATCTGGCCCAAGTGGAGACGACCGACGAGTCGCCCGTCATTTCGGGCGTGGCACTGAGCGAGGACGGCAGTCTGCTGGCGGTCGTTGGCGACGACCATTTCGTTCGTATTATCGACTCGTCAAACGGGAAATTGGTGCGACGGTTTGCCGGCCATCGCGACTGGGTGCGCGCGGCGGCGTTTCCGGCCGAGCGACAAGTGCTGGCCACTGCCGGCGACGATCATCGAATCCGCATTTGGGAGGTGCCTTCCGGAAAAACGATCCGCCGCTTTCCCGACTGCGGGTTCGCGATCCATACACTGAGTTTCAGCGCCGACGGTCGGATGTTGGCCTCGGGTGGGTTTGGGGAGACGATCCATGTCCACGATGGCCAGGACGGTCGTGAGTTGCACGAGTTGCAGGCGCCCGAGGGCGGGGTTCGCACCCTGGTCTTCTCACCCGACGGGAAATACTTGGCCGGTGCGGGACGTACGGGGCGGATCCGAATTTGGGACACGACCGACGGGCGGTTGACCGCCGAGTTGTCCGATTCCTGTCGCAAAATACGCACCTTGGCCTATTCACCCGACGGACGCATCTTGGCTTCCGGGGGCGACCATCGCAAGGTTTGTCTCTGGGACACCACCACAGGCCAACTCGCGATGGAACTACCGGACCGTCCCAGTCGTGTGCTGGCGCTGGCCTTTTGCGACGAAAACACGCTGGCGGCCGGCGGGAGCGATAATGTGATCCGTGTTTGGGACCTTTCGACCCAGCGCGAGATGTACCACCTGATCGGTCACACCGGCTCGGTAGCCACCTTGGCCTGCAACGCCCGAACTGGCACGCTGATCTCCGGCGGTTTCGACGCCACGGTTCGCATCTGGAACTTGCGCGATCGGGCCGCCACGCCTTCCGTCGCTACGACTGAGCCAAAGTAACAAAGCGATTAACATGTTCCTGTCGGCAACCGTTTGGCGGCCCGGTTGGGAACACAGGAATACCCTAGGATCGACACGGAGGTGATCGTGGGTTTGCTACAAACAATCCGCGGGCGAAACGCCCGACGGCAGCGAGACAACACTTCTCCTTCCCCGCTTCAAAAGAACCGCGCCTTGCGGATCTGCCGCTTAGAGCAGATGGAACCGCGAAGGTTGCTGGCCGTAGATATCGCGCCGATTCAGGTCGGAGCCGTCTACTTCGAGGATGCCATCGGCTTGGACGCCCACGGCGACCTGATCGAGGTTACTTGGACCGGCGGCGCGCCGGGGACCCAACTGACCGAACTGGTCATCAACACCGACAAGCGAGAAGACGGGCAGCTCTCCGACGGCGACCCGTTCTTCGATCTCGAACCTGGCGGCGAGGGCGTTTCCGGGGCGGTAGACTTTGAAATCGATGCGGCTAGAACCTCAGGTATCGACATCGCCTCGATCCAAATCCAGCTCAGCGACGGCGGTACTATGCTCGTGATGCGGTTCACGGATTTCGATCCGGGCGACCGGCTCGTTTTCAGCATGGATGTCGATGAGGCCGGGTATCCCGACTCCAGTCCGGTCGTCGAGGGTAAGGAATTCGAGGGCTCGCACCTAGTGGCGACCTTCGAGGCGGCCCATTTCTACTCGGTCACCGGCGAAGACATGTTCTTCGACGACTATGACGCTAAGCTCGATTCCAGCGGACTGGACCTTCCGCCGGACGCTTATACCGAGCCGATCGAGAATCCGTTGCCCGATCAAACGGCCGCAGCCGTCTTCCCGGTCGATCAGACGCCGTTGCCGATCACCATTGCCGGGACCGTCTTCGAGGACATCGATCTGAACAACGTGCAGGGCGCCACTGAGCCGGGCATCGAGGATGTCGACTTGGCCTTGCTGGAATTGGTCGGCGATGGCTACGAGGCCACCGGGCAAACCACCACAACCGATGCGGACGGGAACTACCTGTTCGAAGACGTCTTGCCCGGCACATACCAAATTGCCGAAACGCAGCCGGACGACTACTTCAGTATCGGCGCCACTGCCGGAACGGTCGACGGGCAAACCCGCGGCGCGGTCATCGACCCCGACACGATCGGCAACGTGGCCTTGCTGGGTGGCGAGGACAGCGTCGACAACGATTTCGCCGAGGCCATTCCGGCCGTCCTTTCAGGGCACGTTTATCACGACGCCGACGACGACGGCGTGATGGATTCCGGCGAACAGGGTATCGCCGGCGTGGCCGTATATATCGAGCAGATTCCCCTCGGCGGGCTGTTGATGCCGTCGATCATTACGACCCAAACGGCCGCCGACGGTTCGTGGCAGGTCGGCAACCTGATGCCCGGCAACTACCGCGTCATGGAAGAACAGCCCGAGGGATATTTCGACGGAATCGACGTCGAGGGAACGGCCGGCGGGACGCCGCACAACCCGGGTGACCTGATCGATGGAATCCACCTCAGTAGCGGGCAAGTCGGCCAAAAGTACGACTTCGGCGAACTCCTACCGGCCAGCATCGCCGGTCGCGTGCTCGCCGATACCAATGCCAATTGCGTCTACGAGCCGGGCGAACTGCTGCTGGCGGGCGTGACCGTCTATCTGCTCGACGCTTCGGGCGCCCGCATCCAGGAAACTACGACCGACCAACAGGGCGAATACGCTTTCGGCGACCTGTTGCCGGGCGTGTATGGCGTCGAAGAGATTCAGCCGGACGGGTATTTCGACGGCAACGATCATGTCGGCTCGGCCGACGGCGTGCTGCTCGCACCCGACTCGATCGTTAAGGTGCCGCTGACTTCCGGCACGGCCGGCGTGGGATACGATTTCTGCGAGATCCCGCCGGGCAGCCTTGCCGGACACGTCTATGCCGACGACAACGTCAACGGAACGTTCGACCCCGGCGAGATGCCGCTGGCGGACGTTACGGTCGAGTTGCTTGACGAATCGGGTGCCGTCGTCCAAACCACACAAACCAATGCGGCCGGCGAATACCTCTTTGCCGACTTGCGCCATGGTATCTATGCCGTCCACGAACTCCAGCCCGAGGGATACTTCGACGGTCAGGAAACGGTCGGGTCAATCGGCGGCTCGCGGTTGTCACCCGATTCGATTATCGATATCGATCTGCGGCCCGGCGTCGATGCCGTGAACTATGATTTCGGCGAAATCAACCCGGCAAGTATCGCCGGCCGAGTTTGGGTCGACTTCGACCGAGACCAGGTCCTCGACGAAGGCGAGCCGCTGCTGGCCGGCGTGACGATCCATCTGTTGGACGCCTCGGGCGCCGTGCTGAAGACTACCGAAACGGATGCCAACGGCGCGTACCTGTTCGCCGGACTGCTGCCGGGGACCTACGGCGTTGGCGAGGTCCAACCGGTCGGCTATAAGGACGGTCCGGACCTGATCGGCTCGATCGGCGGTTCGTTGTTGCCGACGGATTCGATCGTCGACATCGCGCTATCCGCCGGCGTGGATGCGGTGCGATACGACTTCACGGAAATCCTCCCGGCGAGCCTTTCCGGCCATGTCTATGTTGACGACAACGACAATGGGCTATTCGAGGCGGACGAGAACGGGATCACCGGCGTAACGGTCACGCTGCTGGATGCCGACGGTTCATCGACCGGTCAAACGACGACGACCGACGGTGACGGATTCTATCGCTTCGAGGACCTCAAGCCGGGTACTTACGGAGTGGCCGAAACGCAGCCGCAAGGATATTATGACGGCAAGGATACGGCCGGCTCGGTCAGCGGAGACGACAGTGTAAACGATCGGATCACCCGCGTGGTGCTCAAGCCGGGCGTCGATGCGCTGAACTACAACTTCGGCGAACTGTGGCCGGCAAGTATCAGCGGTCGCGTGCACGCGGAGCTGAACGGCGATTGCATCCCCGACCCGGGTGAACCGCTCTTGGCCGGCGTGACGATCTACCTGCTGGACGCCTCGGGCGAGCGAATCGCTACGACCACCACCGACCAGCAAGGCATGTACTATTTCACGAACCTCCGGCCGGGCGTTTATGGCGTCGAGGAAATACAGCCGGAAGACTACCTGCAGTGGCGAACGCATCCCGGCTCGGAAGACGGCTGGCTGCTTAGCGAGGACGTGATCGTCGACGCATCGCTCGGCTCGGGAGTCGTGGCCGTCGACTACAACTTCTGCGAGACGGTGCCCGCGAGGATTTCCGGCTATGTGTTCCAAGACGGCCCAACGATCAAGCGCATGCCCTACGAGGAAGCACCCGATCCGGCCTCGGTTCGCGACGGTCGATTTACGCCGGATGATACGCCGATCGCCGGCGTGCTGTTGAAGCTGGGCGACGGGTCCGGCGCGCCCATCCTGGACGCTGCCGGTCGGCCGATTACCACCAAGACCGACTCGCGGGGTTACTACGAGTTTACCGGGTTGCCGCTTGGCATGTACACGATCCTCGAGGTCCAGCCGGAAGGATACGTCGACAGCATTGATACAGCAGGTACCAACGGCGGGATCGCGGTGAACCCCAGCGATGATGTTGATCCGATGATGTTGGCGCAGTTGGCCGTCGATCCGAACAACGACGCCATAATCAAGATCTACTTGGGTATGGGAGATCGGGCCAGTTCGTACAACTTCAGCGAGGTGGTGATCGAAGAGACGCCGATTACGATTCCCATTCCGACGCCCGATCCGGAGCCCATTGCCCGGCAGCCCGGCGTGGTTCCGGGCTCGATCGAACTTCCGCCCGCGTTGTACTTCCCGCTGCCGCCGGAAGTG
>CAYYOX010000297.1:0-4100 GCA_964473065.1 uncultured Planctomycetaceae bacterium
GGCGGGTTTGGCATCTACTGATGCTCGGAGCCAGTCCCCTTTTTCCACTCCACAACCGACTTTGCAGATGTCCTCGGGGGGGATCTGGTCGCGGCTCTGACGCCGTGGTAAAATGAATCAGCGCGCAAAAAATGAGGGTCCTTGCTCGCCGGTACAAGGACCCTCGGTATTGGGCTGCCCGTACTCGGTAAGACTTTCTTACCGTGTGCGGAGACCCGCAGCCAATAACCAACCTATCGGGCCAATTGAAGTCGGGACTTTAGATCAGTAGCGATCCGACGCCCGTCGCACGCGAAAATCCAACGGCCGGACAAAACAACTGACACGAACAACCAACATGACGCAAACCGCAAAGCTTGCCCTGGAAGATGGGACCGTCTTCACCGGAAAATCTTTCGGCGCCAAAGGCGAAGTCGACGGCGAGGTGTGCTTCAACACTTCGATGACCGGGTATCAGGAAATTTTGACTGACCCGAGTTATCGCGGCCAGATTGTCACGATGACCTATCCGGAAATCGGCAACTACGGAATCAACAAAGAAGACGTGGAAAGCCGAAGTTTGTTCCTCTCCGGCTTCGTCGTTCGCGAACTGAGCCGACGCGCGAGCAATTTCCGGGCCGACGGCGGACTGCACGACTACCTCGAACAGGCAGGCGTTGTTGCCATTCAGGGGATCGACACCCGGGCCTTGGTCCGACGGCTGCGAATCCACGGGTCCATGAAGGGCGTGCTCTCGACGGTGGATCTCGACGACGCCCGTCTCGTGGCCAAGGCCAAGGCCAGTCTGGGATTGGTCGGCCGCGATCTGGTTCAGGAAGTCATTCCCGAGAAGGCGATCGCCTGGGACGAGCCGGTCAGCCGGTGGACGCATTTGCAACCGACCAACGCGAAGGCGCCCTTGGGCAAAGACGCGCCGCACGTGGTGGCGTTGGACTTCGGCCTGAAGTGGAACATCGCCAGGCATCTGTTCGACATGGGCTGCCGCGTGACGATCCTGCCGGGCAAGGCCACGGCCAAGGAAGTAATGAGCTACGAACCGGACGGCGTGTTCCTTGCCAACGGACCGGGCGACCCCGAGCCGCTCGATTATGCCCAGCAGACGATTCGCGATCTGTTGGGCAAGAAGCCCATCTTCGGCATCTGCCTGGGGCATCAGCTCCTCTCGCTGGCCTGCGGGGCCAAGACCTTCAAGCTGAAGTTCGGCCACCGCGGGGCCAATCAGCCGGTCATGAATCACCAAAGCGGACGCGTCGAGATCACGTCGCAGAACCACGGGTTTGCCGTCGACGCCGACACCTTGCCCGACGACTTGGAAGTGACGCACATCAACCTGAACGACAACACTATCGAAGGCGTGCGGCACAAGACGGCGCCGGCCTTCAGCGTGCAATACCACCCCGAAGCCTCGGCCGGCCCCCACGACAGCCACTACCTGTTCGGCCAGTTCCGCGAGATGCTGTCCTAAGCCGCTGGACCTGTAAGTCCGGTGGAGTGTATAATCAATCATGTGGTTCGATTACGACGCATGTTTGATCTGTATGGTCCCAGGAGTACCAGCCGATGTCCGACAAAGACGAAGTCGCCCGCAAACTTGCTGCCGGGCATTACCAGACGGATCCAACGATTGTGAAACTCGTCCGTTATTCGCAGGGCAACGAGGATGAGAACCTTCCAGACGTGCTGATAGAGTTGCTCGAAGTGAACGAAGCGACAATCCCCTCCGGCATCGTGCCGCTTCAGTTCGATGCGCATCCATCCAGCGGCATCGACTATCCTTCGGTGATCGTCGAAGTGACGCCCGCTGAATTCCAAGACATCGAGCAGGGGCAACTTCCACTTCCTCTTGGATGGCAAATGGGTGAACTCTTTCCCCGTCCGATCCAGAGCGAAGGCGCTGAGACATGAGCAGTGCGAAAGGTTGGGGCCGGGCATTCGCCATACAGGCGAAAGCCGACTTTCAGACCTGCAATCGGCTGCAAGGGCGCCGCGATGTTCCAACGTGCCACAAGTTGCACTTCCTGCAAATGGCTTGCGAGAAGTTGTGCAAGGCACATCTTTGCAAGGCGGGGTCTGATCCGGTTGCACTGCAATCAAGTCACCGGTACATTGGAAAGAACCTTCCGGTTGTGGTGAAACAGCAATTGGCCCGGCTGGACCGCAAAGTCGTGGGCAGGGACGGCTATCCGATGAACCAAATTCGGCATCTGGCCCGAGAAATCGAACTGCTCTCTCCCGCGGTTGACGATAACGGGAAACGCCCTGACAATTGCGAGTACCCTTGGCAAGTCGGTCCCGGCGAGATCCGTACTCCGCTGGAGTATCAGTTTCCCAACTTGAATCTGCTTACCGCACCATCGGGACGGAATCTCTTGAAATGTGTACAGCAGGCAATCGAGGATTTGACATAGATTGCGGGGAAGGCTTGCAAAGCCGCAAGCGGCTGAGGGTACTACTTGGCAAATGTCGGATTCATGATTCGAATCATCCTAAGACGGACGACGGCAAGCGGGGCGGGGCGCTGGACTTCGACGCGGGTGATCAGGCTTCGTCGGCGGCAGCCATGACGAGTTCGCCTTTGTGAACGCCCTTCATGCCGCGCAGTTGGGCCGCAATCTCGCGGAGCCGGTCGGACGGACCTCGCAATACGATCACCTCCAGGCACAGATCGTGGGTCAGGTGGGTGTGCAAGGTGGAAACAACCAGGTCAGTGTGATCGTGTTGCAGACGGGTCAGACGTTCGCCCAACTGGGTCCGATGATGGTCGTAGACCAGCGTGAGCGTGCCGGCCGCGTCGCGAGACTGCGATTCCCAGGCCCGGGCGGTCAGCGTCTCGCGGATCAGTTGGCGAACGGCTTCGCTACGCGTGGCGAACTTCTGCTGGGCGCAATACTCGTCGAATCGATCCAGCAGATCGTCTTCCAGCGAGACGGAAAAGCGGACGATCTCAGACATGGCGTTGGTTGGTGGTTAAGTGTCGTTAAGTGTCGTTTAGTGTCGGGCTTGCCCGACGTTTTTTTTGCGTAGCGATCGGCCAACAACGAATCTACACGAATCTCGCGCGGATTGCTAGTTGGGATTCCCTGCAAAGCCGCAAGCGGCAAGGCGCCGCAAGCGGCCCGGTGCAAGCGGTCTATGCGGCCCTTCCCGGCTGTGGGGTGAAGTGGAGGACCGTGGTGCGGATCTGCCCGTCGCGTTCGACTGTTAGTTCCATGGGCCCCAGGTGGGCTTTGGCTTGTTGGGCGAACTCGGCGTCATCGGCGAAATCCTCGCCGGCGATTTGGTAGATTCGGTCTCCCACTTCCAGGCCTGCTCGGGCTGCGCGCGAGCCGGGCACCACGTGCGTGAGGATGATTGTCCCCGGCTCGGCGTCATCGACCCGCCAGGTGAGCCCCAGCCGCATCCGTTTGCCGTCCAAGGGGCCGCTCAATTCCTCGGATTCGATCCCGTCGGCCCTGCGGACCATCATATTGACGGGGCTCTGGGAGGTCACCACGGCGCCAGTGAGTTGTTCGCCTGTTTCGACTTCCCAGGCCGCCACGCGTTCGATCCGATCGCCTACTTTCAGATTGGCTTTCTCGGCGGCCGAGCCGGGCTCGATGAAAGTCAAGAGCACGCCCTCGGGCGAGGATCCTTGTTCCCAATTCACACCCAACCTGGCGGCCACTAGGGGTTTTCGTTCGGCAAGCTGTTTGCGTCGGGCCTCGTTTTCGCGAGTCGCCACGGCACGGAAATCGGGCGTCTCGGCTCGATCGGCCAGTTCGTACGCAATTCCAAACAACAGTTGCACCACCTGGCTCATCCCTTGATGGTTGATCAGGTGAGCGTCGTCGCGAGGCGAATGGTAGTCGTCGTGTATGCCTGTGTGGAGCATCAGCACGGGAATATCCCGTTCGATAAACGTCGAGTGGTCGCTCTGTTCCTGCAGGCTCCACGAGAAATCGAGGGTCAGCCCGATTTGTTCGTTCTGACGGCTCACCAAACGTCGCCACCCGAAGCCGCTGCGCGAGCCGAACACGGTCAGTTTGTCGTCGCGGAGTCGGCCGATCACGTCCAGATTCAGCCCGCCGACCACTCGCTCCACAGCAACGGTGGACCCAGAG
>CAYYOX010000297.1:4110-4803 GCA_964473065.1 uncultured Planctomycetaceae bacterium
CTGGGGTAACATGGCCAGTGCCTCGGCCAGTTCCAACAGCCCGGAGGTTCCGCTGGCGTTATCGTCGGCCCCATTGTGGATTTGCCCGGTCGGGCCACGGCTATTGTACTGGTTCCCCATACCGACATGGTCGTAGTGGGCGCCGACGAGGATCACCTGACGGCTGAGCACGGGATCGCTTCCTTCGATTCGGGCGAGCACGTTTCGATAGTTTTTTCCGAACGGCTGGAAGTAATCGCCGTTACGGTCTGCGGCCTGTAGTTGGAGCGCTTGGAGTTGATCGCGCAGGTAGTTCCCTGCGACTTGGCCGCCGGGGCGTCCGGCTTCACGGCCTTTGAGTCCGTCGGAAGCCAGATGGTCGACGTGTGTCTGGAGTTGATCGACGCGAATCGATTCGAGTGCCCCGTAGTAGGACGAGGTTTTCTCGGCCGCAACGGCCTTGGGACCAGACAAGCAACAACACAACAACGTCAGGACCGCCGCACGGCGGACCATCCAATCATAGATGCACATTCTGAGAACCTTTCAAATTGCCCGACGAAAGTCGGATATCGAAAAGACGCAAAGGGCAGACGAACGCCGCCCGACGCAGTAATATAGCTCATAGCCACGTGATTTACAACTAGCCAGGCGGTCGATTTTCGATTCTTGTGCATGAGCCCCAGCGTCGGGGGAGCGGATTGCTGCCTGAAA
>CAYYOX010000297.1:4813-8101 GCA_964473065.1 uncultured Planctomycetaceae bacterium
CGACGAAAGTCGGATATCGAAAAGACGCAAAGGGCAGACGAACGCCGCCCGACGGGATAGTATAGCTCACGGTCACGACACTTGCCACAAGCCGAGCGGTCGATTTAGTTTTTTTTGGGGCAAGTGCTCTTTTTTGGGCAAGTGCCCCAGCGTTGGGGGAACGGCTTCTTCCTTGAAGAATTGGTACTGCCGTTGCGACCGTCACGTTTGGACGGATATTTCGATCCAGTTTGACTAGGGATAATTGCGACGTACGGTTGTTTACAATTCGCAACAAACACACGTCGGTGGAAAAGCCTTACTCACAGCCACGGAATTGCGATTTCCCGCTATGTTTGGCAACTTACTAGAAGAACCGGTAATCGAGCCCGTCCCCACGGAAGGTCGGCCGACCATTCTGATTATCGACGACGACGAGGCGCTGACCGAGGTGCTCTCTATTCGCCTACAGCGGCAGGGTTTCGAGACGGCCACGGCGAACTCGGGCGCGGACGGCTTGGCCAAGGCCCGCTCTGAGCGACCCGCCCTGGTGGTGCTCGACTTGCGACTACCCGACATGGACGGGTTCTCGATCTGTCAGGAATTGGGCGACTCGCCCGAGACGTGTACGATTCCGGTGATTATTCTCAGCGGCATGGATCGCCCGGACATTCTGCGTCGGGCCAGGGCGGCCGGATGCAGCTACTTCGTCCACAAGCCCTACGACCCGAACGCCCTGTTGCTGCTGATTCGCGAGGCCATCGGCGAGGCCGACGCGTGGGACATCCTGGCTGAATAAGCCGTTTTTGGGGTCATCGGGGGCAGAAATGCCTCCGATTCTAGGACACACCCCCTCTTGCCATGTGGCGGATGGTTCTGCTATGTTGGCCAAACAGCCCGCGTTTTATGGAGAAATGGCCATATTCCCCGGTAACTGGTGGATAAGGCAGGGGTGTAAGGGAAAATATCGAAAATTGTGTGACTTTTCAGGATACATCACCGGAGTAGTACGTGGGAACCAAGAAATCAGGTAAAGGCCGACGCAAGATCGGTCGCAAGAAACGGCGCATGCGGTCGAAGATTCGCCACCGCAAGGGCTAGTTTTTCGTTCTTCCAAAGCGCCTTCTAGGCGAACCAGACGCTCTGGTCGCACTGCGGGTCCCTTTCTGTAGGCGACAGCCGGTCCGCGTGAAAGGTTTGCGCCGATTGTTCGGACTCAGCCGACCCGCTGCGACCGCCACCAGGCAGGCGGTTCGATCGATTCAAGTCACTTCCTGTAGGCAAGTTACGAGCTAGACTTGCAACGAGCCATCGTGCGCCGTGAATGTTCCCAGCTTTCACTAGCCCGGATTATCCATGGCCCGTTTGTGGTGACCGCATTCATGCGGTTTTGGCAATCCGGACCCGATGAATCGGGTCACTACGAACTATTGTGACAACTTAACGATGTTTGAGGTTAGCAGTACCGTGTCCTCCCCCCAACCTGTAATGACACCGAACGCGGCATCGATTATCGATCGACTCGTCATGCAAGCCGGCCAGTTGCACAGCTTGCCGGCCGTGGCCATGGAAGTGTTGCGGCTGACGGAAAACCCTCGCGTCGACGCCCGCGCGCTGAAGGAATGCATCGAAAACGATCCGGCCCTGACCGGCAAGCTCTTGCGCGTGGTCAACAGTTCGCTGTTTGGGCTCAGCCGCGAGGTCTCCGATCTGAACCAAGCGTTGGCCTTGCTGGGTACCAAGCCCTTGAAGCTGTTGGTGCTGGGATTCAGCCTTCCGCCCGGGTTGTTTCAGGGGATCGAGCGGGAAACACTCCAGCAGTATTGGAGGCACACGCTCACCAAGGCGGTTGCCGGGCGCGAAATCAGCGAGTCGATGTTTCGAGTTGCCGGCGATGATGCGTTTATCATCGGACTGCTGCAGGACCTGGGACTGCTGCTGTTGATTCAGGTTGTCGGCGAACCGTACGCGAAGTTTCTCGAGCGAGCGATCGCCGATCACGGGGATCTGATCGCGTTGGAAAACCGGGCGGTCGGGTTCGATCATACGGCGCTTTCCGCAAAACTGTTGCAACACTGGAACCTGCCGCGATCGCTGGTCGAAGCGGTGTCTTGGAACGAGCCGGACATGCTTTCGTTGGCCAAGTCGCCGCCGAAGCAGAGCCTGCGGCAGATCCTTCTGCTGGCCGAGCTAATGGCCCAAGTCTTAGCGGACGAGAATCCAAATGCCCTGCCATGGTTGCTGAAGGTGGGCGAAGCCCATTGCGGTCTTTCGGCAGCTCGACTGGAAGAGTCGGTAGCCATTCTGGAAGAAAAGGTCGGGCAGTTGGCCGATGTGCTTTCGCTCCAATTGCCCGGGAACCTCGAGTATCGCGACGTCCTGGCTCGGGCCCAAGTGCAACTAGCCGACGTGGCCAACGAAACGGCAGGGGATTTGCTGGGCATCGGGCAGCGTCAACAGCAGGAGGCGACCGAAGAATCTTTGCTCGATGAAGTACGTTATCTATCGGAAGCCGTTGCGAAGATCGCGGCCCACCCGTTGCTAGAGAACGTCGAAGAAAATGCTGCTGCCGCCGCGCCGCAAGAGGCGGCTCCCGCGCCGGTGCCGGCGGTGAGCGAAAGTCCGGCGGCGGTTACCGCGTCGACTCCTTTGCTCGACCAGCTCTCGATTGCGGTGGCCGCCTGTCGCAAGGCACACTGTCCGTTGAGTCTGCTGCTGGCCGGTTTCGGTTCCGATTCCTCGATGCAGGATATGGAGCACCGCCAACGGTTCCAATGGGCCGTGCAACAGGCGTGCCGTGAAGTGGGTCGCGCTCAGGCCCTCGGTTTCCCGCACGGCGATTCCGACTGGGCCCTGATCCTACCCGGCTGCGACCGTCAAAAGGCCGTCGATCTGGGCAATCAGCTAGTGGCGCAGGTGGAAGCGCTTAATCCGGACTCCCAACCGGACGAGTTCAGCCTGGGCGTGGGAGTGGCCAGCGTGGCACTGCCGCCGAAGAATTTCCCCACCGAAGAGCTCCTCGCTGCCGCCGATCGTTGCCTCTACGGCTCGATGTCTTTCGGAGGCGGAGCCGTCAAGAGCATCGAGATCTACTAGGGGTTCGTACAGGGACAGCTTCCCCCCGTTTAGCAGCCGCCGGTACGGCGGCTTGATGCGGAGATACCCCCTGCCAGCAAAACCGCCGTGCCGGCGGATGCTAAACGGATAACCGCCGTACCGTGTGGAAAAAGGGGACAGGCACCGAGCCGGAGAGATTTCCGGCGGGTTTGGCATCTACTGATGCTCGGAGCCAGTCCCCTTTTTCCACTC
>CAYYOX010000298.1:0-3591 GCA_964473065.1 uncultured Planctomycetaceae bacterium
CCAGAAAGCCCTTGCGTTCACCTATAGATATTCATCCAAACTTGGAACTACTGAACTTCGTAATTCCTTGTTCGATATTCGATATTCAGAATCAAGACGCTAAACCCCTACTATACTCGATCCTCAGTGTCGGTAAAGGAACTCCGGACTATTGACCAACGCCCAGGCTAGATCGACCGCGACCTCCCAGCGTTTCGCTTCGCCGGATTCGGAATACGTTTTCACGATCTCCATTTCCTCTTGCGTGGGAAAACGGGAGAGAATGTTCAGGTAGAGTCTTCTTACGGTCTCCGGCTGTTTGCGGCTGGAGCGGATCAGTCCGCGAAGCTTCTTGCTCTGTTCGATCTTGCGCCGAATATGGCTCGAATTCAGCAGGTGCAACCGCTGGGCGGGCGTGGGGCGATTGTTTCGCTCCGAATGCAGGCCCGTGTCACGCGGCGGACGGCCAAACATGTCGAGAAACGGACTCGTGATGCTGCCGTCGGCCAAGGCGATCGAACTCTGATTCTCCGGTATGAATGTGAACGGGTGCGGAATGAGACTCGATTACTGTTCCGTCGTGCCGGTGATCTGAAACGATGCGTCGATCAGCACCTCCGCATCCAATCGTCGCAGCGGATAGTACGCGAAATGGGTCTCGCCCTTGGGGTGATCGGTTTGGCGTATGGAGGAAAGCTGGTAGGTGTTCGAGTTGAGGATCAGCCGGTAAACGTGCTTCAAGTCGTACTTGGCCGCGATCAGTTCCTTCTCGAGCAGGGCCAGCAGTTCGGGATGACTTGCCGGATTGTCGGGCCGAATATCGTCCGGCTCATGGACAATGCCGCGCCCCAGCAGCCAATACCAGATGCGGTTCACGGCGTTGCGTGCAAACCAGGGATTCTCCGGGGCGACCAACCAATCGGCCAATACTTCTCGCGGGTCCTTGCCCGGGGAAAGCTCAGCCGAAGTTCCGTCAGGAAAGACGGCCGCGGCCGGCGCATCGGCATCCTTTTTCTTCAGCGAATCGAAGAAGACGATCTCTTCCTTCCACTCGCCGGTCTCCTTGTACCCGATCTGCGAAAAGAAGGTCGCCATGCCCGCAAGTCGGTCCGGCGGCCAGTTCTCCGCACGTGCTCCCATGAACGTCAGTGCCACGGCCCGGGCAATGGCTTGCGGCTCGTTGCTTTGCACGGCCCGATAGAAGTTGACCTGCGGCACGCGGAAATTGCTGCCGCTGGTCGTGAGCATCTCGCGGACGAACCGATCGTACGGCACGTTCTGATCGATCGACGTTCGGATCCAACGGTGATACGTCTGGACTCCGTTGGGCCAAAGGTTGATGGGAAACTCCGCCTTGACGCGCAGCAGATCGCTCCACTTCATGGCCCAATAGTCGGCGAACTCATCGCGCCCTAACAGCCGATCAATCAGCACGCGACGTTTGTTCGGGTCCTCGTCCGATAGGAACTGCCTGGCTTCGTTGGGGGTCGGCAGCGTGCCGATGACGTCGAGATAGACGCGTCGCACAAAGACCTCGTCCGAGCAGAGCCGGGCCGGTTGGATCCCCAGTTGCTCGAGTTGGGCGAAAACCAGCTTGTCGATGTCGCCCTGGGGCGTCAGCTCGGCGCGGCTCTCGAAGGGACGCACGAGCGGTTTTTCCCCGCGTTGCTCGGCAGGCGCTGCCGTCAAGAGAACCGCAAGAATCAAGAATGTTTCCACCTTTACTACCCCATCGCAACAGACGTATGCAGCCCAAGCTGGCCCAAGGCAGGCGCTCCATTCTACCAGGAATTAAACCCCGGTAATAGTGAATAGTTTCGCTCGAACAGCAATGCTGGATGGAGTATAGCGCCGCCCAAGGGCAGTCTGCGGTGGGGTAGCTTGTCTGTCGCGGTGGAGATAGACGTCCACTAGGGCACGTTGACATCAAGGGCTCGCGGGACGCCTCACGTGCCCGTATCCGTGGCCATTACCGTGGCGCTCATGTCCGACGGCTAAACCATTTCCATGATCATCGTGCCCTCGGTCGCCCGGATTCCCATTACGGGCCGAATTCTCTTCACGAACTGGATCAGAGAAACCATCCATCACGGCATTGACGATGCCTTGCTCGGCCTGTTTAGGTCCTTGCGCCGTCGTAGGCTCGATGCGTACTTCTGCCGTGGGCAAGGCGGTCGGAGGGGCCATCCCGAAAGACCAAACGCGATGATATTGGACCCCTCGGGCAGTCTCAATCTGGTAGCATCCTCCGCGAAGCCCGCCCGTCGAGAAGCGGCCATCGGCGGTGGTCACGACGCGCGCAACGGCACGCCCACCGCGACGAATGACGACGGGCGTGTCTGCCATGGGGGCTCCGCGGCGATCCACCACGCGGCCTCGCAAGAATCCACGCGGGCCCAGCGCCGTGTCTCTAACCTGCACCGCACGAGCCGCGCAAGGCACGCACATGGCGCCCAACAGCGCAAGTAACATGATTGCAGATTTGCTGAACGGTTGTCGCATCATTTTCTTTCCTCCGACCAGATGAGTTCTTCTTGATGGAACCAAAGACGTCTGCACCAAGGGGAGACCGCGGCTGGGCTGCGCATTCCCGCCACGTCGAGGAGTAAACAATGCACAGCGGGGAAGAGTACGAGTCGGGGGGGTGTCAGTGTCTGAATATCGGTGTTTCCAGTAGAGAAAGTTGATGTTTTCTATATGACTTCTTCCCGCACAGGCTTTAAGGCGAACCATGCCGGCAATGCTAGCGTCGAATCCGGAAAAAGGGCATTGGTATCTACACATTTAGGCAAGTCTGTTAGGCTCGACTGGGTGGGATGAATCTTCCGCCGATGGACCGGCGATTGCAGCAACGGCATGTGAAGCTGGTGAAGGCACATAGGAGTTCGTCGACTCGTACCGCCGCGGCCACGCAGGCGACATGGCGTTTCTGAATGACGAGCGGGTCGAACTGCCGGCCTTGGTCAAGCCGTCGGTCGTGGCGGGTCGAAGATAAAGAAGAGTTGACTGATTGGAAAACGAGAACCCGAGGATCCGGCGGCCATGACGACGCCCGCACCAAAGACGAATCCGCTGGCCCGATTGAGCGAGGGTTACTGGATCCAGTCGCGTCAGCCGCTGGCCAGCCTGGTCTTTATCGCCCCGTTGCTCGTCGTCTACGAGGCGGGCGTGCTCGTGTTGGGGCCAGACCGGGTTCGCAACGGGGCCGACGCCTGGTTGCGGGAATTGCTGGAGTGGCTGGGGTTTGGGCAATACTTCCTGCTGCCCGCGCTGGTCGTCTCCATTCTGTTGGGTTGGCACTATACGACGCGTCAGCCGTGGCGGATTTATCGGGGACTGCTGTGGGGGATGACGGGCGAGTGCATCCTGATGGCCCTGTGCCTTTGGGGGCTGGCCCAGTTTCAACGGCTCTTCTCCGAAGTTTTTCTCAGCCCGCCGTCGTTGCACATTGGGGACACTTTGGGCAGTGCGGTTGGTTTCTTAGGCGCGGGAATCTACGAGGAATTGCTTTTTCGTTTGATTTTATTGGCGCTGGTCATTTGGGGGCTTAAACGGCTGAAAATTCTTCCCCGTTCTGGCACGCTGATTGCGGTGGTGGCCACCAGCCTGTTG
>CAYYOX010000298.1:3601-8100 GCA_964473065.1 uncultured Planctomycetaceae bacterium
AGCCTGTTGTTTGCCGCGGCGCACTACGTGGGCCAATATGGCGATGTACTGCACTGATACAGCTTTCTCTTCCGTTTCTCGGCCGGCATATTCTTCTCTATCCTGTTTCTTTACCGTGGTTTCGGGATTGCCGCCGGAACTCACGCCGGTTACGACATTCTGGTCGGCGTTCTGGGGATTGATGCCTAAGGATCGACCGTAGGAGGCGACTCCTGTCGCCGATTTCTGCCGGTTTTGGTAGGTGAACGGCGACGGGAATCGCCTCCTACACAACGGTATGCTAGCATTTGTGGCAGGAAAGCACATCCCTAGGATTTGTCAAGCCCCAAAATCGGACGCCCTTTCTTGAAAAAATCGCTTTTCTGAAAAGCGCCCTTTGTAAGTTTCCGGCGGATGGGCTATAATGGTGGCATGTGACGTAAACTAACCGGCCCCGCTCGCAAGTTTCGGTCGGGGATCGTTCAATATATAAAAGGAACCGCCGCCGTGCTCACTGTTCGACCGAAGGTTGCGGAACTCGTCTTTCAAGTCTATGGGCGGCCGCTTCATCCCGAACTGTTCGAAGTCTATGCGTCGCGAACTGTCGAGCGCGGCGACTACCAGGCCAAGATCGATATCACCAGCGCCGGTCACGTGGTCACGTGGCGTTACGGCGGGTTGACGCTTACGGAGGTCGCCACCGCGGCCCATCATCCCTTGCCCGAGCGGCGAAGGATTCTCTCGTATCGACTTCGAGGCCAACGCAACGATCGTATTGAATGTCGCGGCGGCGTGTCGTACGAAGTCAGCTTCCAACTCGAACCGGTCGAACCGGAAGTCTTTTGGACCTTCCAAGAAGAGTTGACCCATGACGCCCAACGCCAGGGGATGCTCCACAAGTTCGACTCCAGCGGACGGATGGCCTTAGGCGCGTTGAGCTATATCAACGTCGACGTCCGCAACCGCCAACTGCTAGTGCAGGCGTTTCACACCTTCCCCGACGATTACGCCATCGTCAAGAGCCAGTCGCTGTTCCGACTGCCGTAAGGCTTCTACAACCGGCCAAGGAACTCCAGCAGCGCCGCGTTGAACTCGGCCGGCTTCTCCATCGGCGACATGTGGCCCGAGCCGGCGATCTCGACAAACTCGGCCTGCGGAATTGCTTCGGCAATCGACCGCATCTCTTCGGCCGGGGAAATCGCGTCCAGTTGGCCGACGATCACTTGCACGGGACAATCAATTTCACCCAGGCTTTCGGTCATGTCCTCGCGCTGGGCCATGCCGCGTCCGGCGGCCGCGATCCCCCGGCGATCGGTGCCGGTCATCACCTGTCGCAAGGCGTCAACCACCTCGGGATGTTCCTTGAGGGTCCGCTCGGCGAACAGCTTAGGCATCATCGTCTCGAGCAGCGGCGTCGGTCCTTCGCGCAGCACGCGGTCGGCCATATCGAGGCGTGCGGCCGCCATCTCGGATGTATCGTTCTTCGCTCGGGTGTCGCAAAGCACTAGGGCCTTCAGTCGTGCGGCATACTTGCGCCAGAACTGAAACGCCACGTAGCCGCCCATCGACAGCCCGCAGAGCGTCACTTGCTCTCCCGGCGCCACCGCGTCCAACAGCCCGGCCACGTCGTCGGCCAATCGCTCCATGGTGACGGTCCCCTCGGTCACGTCGCTTCGGCCAAACCCGCGTAAATCGGGGACGATCACGCGATATTTCGCGGCCAGGGCGTCGATTTGGGCGTTCCACATCGAGTGGTCCAGCGGGAACCCGTGGATCATCACCACCACCGGCCCGCTACCCCGATCGACCAGCGCCAACTCGACTGCGTCGATCGTCCGCGTATCCATGTCGTCTGCACGCGTCACGGTTGCTCCTTGGGCTTGGCTTTCTGCTCTTCCCACTTCTTTTGGAAGACCTTCAACTGCCGGGCGATCAGGCCGGAGTGGGGCTCCAGCTCGGCCGCCTTGAGTTGGGTTTTCACGGCGTTTTCGTAGTCCGCCTTGGTGAAGTAGATGTGGGCCAGCGTGTCGTAATATCCGCCCACGTTGTGTTCGAGCTGTTGGCCCAACTCGATCGATTTTTTCGAGAACCGAATCGCCTCGTCGAAATCCCCTTCGGTATTACCCACCAGCCAGGCGAACTGGTTGTAGTGTGTCGGATTGTCGGGATCGTCGTCCATTTGCCCTCGCAACTGTTCGCTCGCTTTGCGAATTAACTTGCGGATCTTCTTGCGATAGTCGTCCGACCGATCGGCCGTTTTGTAGCAGGCGATCAACACGTCGACGTCCGCCGCATCGGTATCGAGTGCCTTGTCGAGGTACTCGCGCTGCTTGGCCACGTCTTGCCCTCGGGTTTGAAGATCACACGCTTGGAAGAAGTTCCTGCGGGCCTCGATTTCAGCCACGGTTCGAAACAGTCCCAACACAGGGCTGCCGATCTGCTTCTTGGCCGGTGTTTCCTTGGGTAGATTGTCCAACAGTTGCTGAAGCACTTCGGCCGCCTTGGCGTCTTCCGCCTGATCGTGCAGCATTTCGGACAGACGGAACTGGGCCGCATGTGTGAATTCGTCGCCCGGCGTACCCTGCTCGATCACGTGCCGATGTTCCTGCTCCGACCACCGGTGCAAGCCACGCATCTCCAACAGGTAGGCCGCTCTGAGGTGCGTGAACAACTGCGAACGTTCCTTGCCCGCGTGGAGTTTCAGTGCCCGTGCGGCCGTCCGATCGGCTTCTTCCTTGCGCTGCTGGTCCAGCAGCGCCTGGGCCAGGGAATAGAGCAGGATCGGGTCGCCGGCAAACTGCTCGTCGAATTTCTCGGCCAACTCGTCGACCGATTTCCAGGCCTTTTGCTCTACCAACCATTCGAGCAATTCGGCCAAGGTCGCCGGATCGCCCGGCTCCAGATCGATCAACCGGTGCATGGCCGCTGCCGTCTCGTCACGGCGGTCGAATTTCTTCAGCCAGGGGATCTGAAACCGAACTAACCCGGCCACAATCCGGGCGCTAGTCTTCCGAGACGAACGCCCGTCGCCTTTGCCGCGCAGCAAGGCTTCTTCCGCGTCGATCCATTTCTTCCATTGCCCAAGCGCCGCTTGCGGATCGTCGGCCAGTTGGCTCAACGTCAACAGCCATCGGGTAGCCGATCGTCGGCTGCCGGCCAGATTCTTTTTGAGCTTCTCGGCCAAGGCCTTTTCCGGCGGGCGGCCCTCCGGCTGAAGTTGCAACAGCGCCAAGGCCGCGTGTTTCGACAAGATCCCCGACTGCTCGAACCGCACCAGCCGACACAACGCATCGACCCCCTTTCCGCCGGGCAAGGCGGCCAAGGAACGAATCCTGGCCAGCTTCTCCGGCGTATCCTGCCGATCGTAGTCGGCCAGCAGCCTCTTGGCCTCCGGTGGAGTGTCCTCCTCGGACCACTGAACTCGCAGCAATCCCAAGAGATGCCTGGCCCGAGCGGCGATCTCGAGGTCTTCGTGCGTGATCGCCGCACTGAGCAAGTCGAAGGCCTCGAAGGAGAATTCGGCCAACGACTCTTGGGCTCGTTGGCGGGCGAAGTAGTCGTCGTCACCCAGTTGCTCGATCAACCGAGTGATCCGCGTTTGCTGATCCCCGGGCTGCTGGGAAGCCAAAACGTTCCCCAGCAGGCCGATCGTCAACAGGACGGCCAAACTTCTCTTTGCGAGGTTCTCGGAAAACTGCATAGTCTAGGTAGGCTGGAAAGTTTTGGGTTCTCTCATGCAACAGCCCGTCGAGAAAGGGCGCCAATCAACCACAGGGCAGGTGCTTGCACCTAAGAGTCGCTTTGATTGTAACGTATTCGGCCGTCTTTCGGCAAACCGTAATTCTTCCTCCTGCTGACACGCCCGAAATAGCCCCAGATCCGCCGCTCGCCTTAGAACCCGTTCTTGGCGAAAAACTTATCGTTTAGCGGCTGGACAAGCCTAGCGTTTTTCGCTTCGGGTTGAACCGCCGCCGCCTGAACCGTCAGATCAATCAACTCCAACTCCGTACCCGACCAGATTTGATTATTCCGCGCGATCAGCGTATCGATCGCATCAACCCGCCGATCGCGGTTGAAATCGTAAGGCGTGTCGATTTCGGCCGGATCAAAGAACGGCCGCGGATTCTGGCGGGTCAGCAGCACGTCGGTCGCGTCGACTCGGGCGTCGTCGAGAGAATTGCCCGTCTCACCAACCGCGTTGCCGAAGTAGAACACGTCGGCGGCCGGCAGGCCCGTGTCGGGGGTGACCAGAACGGTCACCTCGAGCCACGTGTTGCGTATCGCCCCGTCGTCCCAAGTCAAGATGATTTGGTTGGCCGTCGCGTCGACGCTTGCCGGTGCAGGGGCATCAGTCCAATCGCCGGGCGTGTCGTCGCCGCCCAGCTTGAAGGTGAAATCGGTCGCGTCGATCGCTCCAGGATCGGCCAAGCCCGCCACGTCGATAACGATCCCGTTAATCCCATTGGCATAGCTTGTGTAATTGGCGAAGCTCGCCTGCTCGCCCGGCCGCAAGGCCGTCT
>CAYYOX010000299.1:0-5721 GCA_964473065.1 uncultured Planctomycetaceae bacterium
CAACGACGCCGACCACTACTTTGCCGCCCCCGTGACGATCGAGGCCGACACGTGGTATCACGCCGTGTTTACTCGTTCGGCCGACGGGATGGTGCGGATCTACGTTGACGGGCAGCAGGTTTACGAGCACCTCGACGCGGCCAGTCCCGCGTTGGTCGACACGCCCCTGCTGATCGGTGCACGCACCAACCAGCCGGGCCGCGTTCAGGACTATTTCGGCGGCACGATCGAGGACATCGGGATCTACAACTATGCGATGACGCCCGAGCAGGTTCTCGAGATGGTCCCTCCGCCGCGGCTGATGATCGACTCGCCGATGGACGGCGGCACGTTCTCGTCAAGTGAGATCGATCTGGACCTCCGCTTCGACCGGCCGCTGACGGACGTTTCCTACAGCCTCAACGGTTCCGCCGAGCAGACTCTGATGCTGGAGAATTGGGTCTCCCAGGAGGACCCTGACGCCGTGGACATATGGAGCGGTTCGGTGGCCCGAGCGACGTTCGACTACGTCAAGCCGGACTGGGCGGTGGCCGCGGAGTTCGTGGTCACCTACGAAGACGCCGCCGGGGTCCATACGATCGTGCGCGAGGTCCCCGACTGGGACGCCTTGCCGGATTCCATCCGCAACCGCGTCTACTACAGGTCTGATGAATCGGTCACGATCGATTCCTGGACCGCGGGCGGCTGGCAGACGCTGGTCAACTTGGGCCATAACAACCCCGGCGGAAGCGGCGACGACCCCGCGACACTCTACGACGGGAACTACTCTACCGGTGCGGCCTACCATCGCGGTGCAAAGAGATGGCTGACCACCGGGCTGGCCGGAACCTACGTGAAGATCCTCGAAGAGTCTGTACGCTGGGACATCCGCCTCGTCGAGGACTCCATCAGCCGTACCATCAGCGCCGAGCCGGGACTCAACACGCTGACGGTTTACGGCACCGACCAATTTGGCAAGAGTACGTCGTCGACCGTGACGTTTACGGTTGAAGTCGATCTGAGCTTCCTGACTGCGGAAATGCTGCCAGGCGGCGTTTCAGACCCATTCGGCGTGACGACCGGTACGGCCACGGACACGGATACGCACAAGCTGTTGTTTACCGTGGCGACGACGGACGGCGCCTACCAAGGATCGTATTGTTGGTGACGACGTCCAAGACGATCGCTTGCTGCACCCAGAAGAGGGGGTGCGGTTTGGCGAGGGCTGCGTCGACGTCACCGGGCAAATTGAAGCACGCCGGCCGGATTTCGCAAGGAACGGACTTTCCCCCTCTCCCGCTGGGAGAGGGGAGGTTGAATCTGCGTCTTGCAAAAGTCCAGTTACTTATCTTTCACAACGGGCGGGCGTCGGTTTACAATGGTTGGCGACCGTAAGGCTTTGGCCGGGATGGTCGAAACGCCGCGAACCCTACATCAACCGAGGAGGTTACCATGCGTCTGAGACTCTGTTGCACCTTGATTTGTTACGTCTTAGCTCTGCCGGCCGCATCGCTCTTGACGGCCGCCGAGGCACAGGATGGATTCGAGCCGATGTTCAACGGCAAGGACCTGACCGGCTGGAAGACTACGGGCAACTGGGTTGTCGAGGAGGACGGGATCGTCGCCTTGCACCCGCGGCCCGGCGAGCATGGCTGGCAGCGATACGATGCCTACCTGACAACCGAACGGAAGTACCGCGATTTCATACTGGACTTGGAGTTCAAGATCGGCAAAGGGGGTAACTCCGGCGTCTTCCTGAGGGTTGGTGATCCTAAGAGCCAGGTCAAAAGCGGCTTCGAGGTGCAGATCCTCGACACGCACGGCAAGAAAGACATCACGGCACACGACTGCGGCGGCGTTATCGGCACGGCCGTGGCGTCGAAGAACATGGTCAAACCGGCCGGCCAATGGAACCGCTACGTGATCACGTGCGCAGGCAACCACCTGGAAGTCGAGTTCAACGGCGAGAAGGTCATCGACCTGGAGCTGAGCAAGACCGGCTTGAAGGATCGTCCGCCGGAGGGCTACATCGGATTCCAGGACGAAGCCAAGTACGTCTGGTACCGCAACGTGCGAATCAAAGAGCTGAAGCCGGCCGCAACACGCGGCCAATGACCCTCAGGCTTTCGGCAGGCGCCGGTGGGGCAGGTGCTCATCGAGCAAGAACCTCCACAAGCGGGCGAATTGCCACCTCGCACCAGTACCATACCAGAACGATCGGGAAGATCACGGTCAATAGTACGAAACCGACGGTCAAGCCGATCTTGGCGAGTTTCGAAAAACGGCTGCTCAGCCAGACCAACGGCAAGCCGATCGGTCCCGCGCATAACAGGATCGCGAGCACGACCCAGGGGCGTTCCAGAGAAGGCGGTAAGATGCACGCCCGAGCCCGTCGAGCGACCGCCGGCACATGCCGAGCCTCGCATTCGGGACACCCGTCCGACTCGAGCGGGCGCTCCCCGCCGCAATGGTCACACAGAACCGAGGCTACGATCAACTCGTTCATTGGCGCCGGCAAGGAAAACAGAGGGAGTGAACAGGGTGGCTGACTACTGAAAGTCTACGTCATTCGGCGCCAAGCCCGCAAAAGGCTGACGGGACGCATATAAGGCGGACGCATATAAGGGGGCGTCACTGATATTGGGGGCAATAATCAGTGATGTCCCCTTTTCGTAATTCCCTTTTCGTAATCCGGGCGATCTGGCCATATACATCAACGGAGAGAAAGTCCCCTTGCAGTAAGTGCCGAAATAAGAATGAAAAGGTCGAACCTCAAAAAAGACTCCCGACCCCTTTATTCCGACATCCGGAACAGGCGCGGCGATTCGCTGCGGCGAATCAGTCGCGCTCGACTTGAAGAATCAGCCCGGCCGGCGTCAGCAGGTTGGCACGCCGAAATGCCGCCTCGAACGGCTTCAGCAGGATTTCGATGGGGGCCAGGGTCGCATAGACGGCCCAACGGGCGACGGCTCGGACATTTTGTGGTCGACGCAGCAACTTGCCGATCAAGGCGTATCGCCATAGCGGCAGGCGATAGTGGCTGGTCGCCATCCGATCGACGCCGGCCTGCTCGGCCAACGCCATGAGACTCCGGGGCGAAAACGAGTAAACGTGGCGCGGCGGGTCAAGCGACCAAGGCCGAAAGAATGTGGCCGACACGGCCTTTCCAAGCCCGTTGCACTTATACACGCGCCACACATAGCTCAGCAGTGAAACTCGCAAGTGAAACAGCAGTTCGGTATTGCGTGCCCAAGGCGTTTTGATAACAAGTCGCCCGCCGGGGGCCAGGCGGTCGTAGAGTCGAGCCATCCAACGGCCCGGGTCGCTCACGTGCTCGATCACGTTGTCGGCGAAGATCAGATCGAAGCGCTCGTCGCCCAGTTCGGAAAGATCGCGACAAACTCGTATCTCCGGCCCCCGCGACCATGCCCGAAAGCATTCGATCGCTCGGGGATCGACTTCCTGCAAAGTAACGTCCAGGCCCAATCGGTCCGCGGCCCAACTAGCCATCCCGGCGCCGCCGCCCACATCAAGGAATCGCTTGCCAGGCTCGATGCGATCGCCAAAGAGCCGCTCGAGTTCCTCTTGCCGTTGGTCGGCCAATAGTTCGATGCGGTCCGTCGGCGGAGGATGATACAGAAATCCCTCATGGAAGTCGGTCAGCTCCCGCTCCTCGGGCATGGGATCAGCAAACAACAGGCCGCAAGGCTTGCAGTGGCAAAGCCAATACGGAGCATCCCACCGATAGCGACGCTCGGCAACAGCGCGACAGATAGGGCACAAACAATCAACCAAGTGAGCACCTTCGTGGCGTTACGACAAATCCGCGGCCGGCCGCGACGTTGTTTTTCGGGACGGTTAAGGGGGACATCGCTGATATTGGGGGCAATAATCAGTGATGTCCCCTTTTCGTAATCCATCATCAGGTTGCTGCGCAACCTCCACCCGCTCATACTCGATCATCTTCATGCTTTCCTTCCCGTCCCGTTTCTTCCTTCTCCGAGGATACGGTCCACAAAAACACAATCATGCCTGCCACCAAGCCAACAAAGACGCCAATAGGCATGGCTGCCATTAACTGGTCGATTCGTTCGTGGGACGTGATGTACAGATCCTTGCTGAAGATGTAGACCTCAAGTGCCCAGAAAAAGGCAACGGTTGCTGGTCCTGCAAAAAACGCCGCCAGGGGGGCGATGGCTTTCCAGATCCGTGAGCACTCAGATCGGCCACGCTTCGTGAGTGAGGTCCGGGGACGGAAGAGAAACCAGCATGCGGCCGAAAAAACCAGAACCACCGCCACGCAGTCAGGATGTCTCAGCGACGCCAAGCCCTCTTTGTTCAGCAGCAGAATGCCGATCGCCAGCAACAGCCCCAACGCCGGTGGCAACAAGTGCCGTATTAGATGAATGCCAGTCATAGGGCTCTCTTGATCGTCCAGCAACACTTGGTCGACACGTAACTTTGCTAGTAGACCCTTCAGCCTAGAACGTCCTGATTCTCGTCAAGCAAGTCTTTCTCATTCTCGATTAGGCAATCTGCTTCTCCTGAAACGGACCAGATGATTCCATGGTGTTTCAGCTTTGAAAACGTGATTAGGAGTGCGCCAAGGCGATTGATTGCCGATGGTTCTGCTTTGATCGAGAAGCGACATGCCTCTTCGTCGGGCCTCTTGCCGTTGTTGTCGATAACGATCTGGAGGGCGCAGTGACCACTTCCATCTGTCGTGTAGGCATGGATCGCAAAATAGTATGCGAAGCGGTCTTCCGGTTTGGTTGAGCCGATCTCGTAGGAATACTCATCCGGCACCTTTCTCGGAAAGGAACGCAGTGCCTTTCCGATGTCTTTGAGATCGCTCGCGTTGCAGTAGTACTCAAGACGGCCATTCAAAACACCGTTGCTTGCGGAAAACACAAGATTCACAAGGTACGGTTCTTCGTACGGAAAGCGTCTGATTTGTATTCCGATGATCTTCATCTTGTCTGTCGCCGAACTTATCAATAGGTTCTTGCGTGCACCAACTGTGGCATCTTTCTTGCCTTGTCTTCCACTCCTTCCCTGCGTCTCCGCGCGATGCCCCAAAGCGTTTCTATCCGGTCTGTCTACCGATGCCAGGCCGGGGCGGAATCGCTTACGGCTTCTTCGAAGGTTGGTTTGCGGCGGAGATCGGTTGGTTGGTAGGCGGGGATGGCGGGGTCGGGGTTGGTCCAGTGCATGTGGTGGCGGCCGTAGTAGGTGCCGTAGAATTGATAATTGCTGTCGACCCAGCGGCTGAGGATCATCAATTCGTTTTCGGTTAGCATTCCGCTGTGGTCGTCTTGGGCGTTCTTCGGATGGGTCGGATCGGTCAAGAGGTCGATCATGGGGCTCTGGTAACAGCCCAGGTTCTTCGGCGGCAGGAACGAGCCGTTGTAGTTGCCTCGGTCGCCTTGGAGGAACGACGTGAATTCGGCAAGGATCGGCCCGGCCAATTGCTTTCGGGCGAGTTCTTCGTAGGACGTGTTGTAGTAGAGCGTCAGCTCGCCGGTCAGCTTCAGTTCGCCCGCCGGCTCGGTCGGGCCGTGGCACGAAACGCATTTGGCGTCGAAGATGGGCTGAATATCGGCCGGGTAGTGAATGACTTGGCCCGCTAAGCCGGTGCCGCCGTTTTCGATCAAGTCGCACGGCTGGGGCTGCGGCTTGCTCGGCGGGCGTTGCAGGGCCAGCGGCGCTTCGGCCCCGACCGGCGAGAGGACATGCCCGGCG
>CAYYOX010000299.1:5731-7627 GCA_964473065.1 uncultured Planctomycetaceae bacterium
GAGCGAATCTCGCCGGGCTGATAATTCACATAGGTCCTTTCGCGCTGGATTTCGCGGAAGTTTTCGTCCAAAGCCTGGAAGAAGATACTCCGTCCGGCGGGCACCTCGAAGTAGGCCGAGCCGTCTTCTTCGACCGGCACCACGCCCCATTGCACGCGCGGCCAGAGTGCGGCCTTCCAACTGGAGCTGCTCAGCGAGGTGCCCCAGCGTCGGCCGGTAGACCAGTATCGCGGGATGGCTTCATTGATCCTGATCCACTTGATTTCGCCCGGCTCGACCCCTTGCATGCCCTGGTAGACATTGCTGACTACGCACAGGGCCTTATTGTCGGCCAAATACTTGGGATTTCGGGCCGGTTCGACCGGCGGTGGCACATTTCGCGCGACCAGCGGCGTGGCATGCCAGCAGGAAAGCGCGGCGTCTTGGTGAACCAAACGATGGTTGCCGTCCGTGTCGATCAGATAGAGCGAGTACGCATTGGCCACATTCTTATAGTGATGCGACGGATCGACTTTGTAGGAGACCAGGAACTCCTTGTCGCTGATCGGGTAGGGATGCGTATAGAGGTGACCGCTCTGGCCGTTGCCGTCATGCACATACTTGCCCGACTCGGTGAGGAAATGCCAGCCGGGTTCGGTCCGACGTTCGATGAACACATGCGGCGTGAGGTTCGTGACGGCATATTGGCTATCCCATTGCACATAGCCGGCCTCGTCCGGATCGGGGCCTCGTGCCCGATTGCCGCTGCTTGTGTCGATGAGCATGATCGCGCCAAGGCACCCGCCTTGCGGAAAGTGGCACGTGCCCACGGCGACCACGCGATGCTCGTTGCCGGGAATCGGCTGGGGATACATGTAGACGGTCGTGGTGTCGTCGGCCACGCCGTAGAGTTCCTGGGCCTTGGTCCCATCGGGATTCATCGACCAGATCGTCTTGCCCACCCGCGCGCCCTTGTCGATATACTCCCAGCGGTGATACATGACGCGTCCGTCGCTGAGCACGACCGGGCAAAACTCGCTGACCGGGCTATTGGTCAACCGCCGGATGTTCTTCCCGTCGGCCGTCATGCGATGCAACGACGGGGCCACCAACGCCGCCGACCCGCCGCAAAGGACCGTGTGCTCGCTTCGGGTCGAGGAGAAGATGATGTCGCCGTCGGGCAGGTAACACGGATGGATGTCGTCCGTATGCCACGACGGACGCCATCGGGCGACCTTTTCCGCTTCATCCTCCGGCGGTAACGAGACCTGCCGCAACCCGCTGCCGTCGATCCCGACCTCCCAAATCCGGAAACCGGAACCGGGATCCTGCCGGAAATCGAAGAGCACCTTTTGGGCGTCGAAGGACAGACTGATCTTGCCAATAAACCCCTTACCGCCGGGCAACTCGGCCGCGGTCACGACCGCGCGCTCTTGCTTGGTGCGGGCGTTGTAGACATAAACGCCGTTCTCGGCAAGGAACCGGTCGGCACTGGTGCCGTTGTTGATGTCCGTGTAGTAGTGGTCCGACGAGTAGGGCTTGCGCTTCACGAACACAATCTCGTCAAAGCCCAGGTCTTCCGGTCCGATTTCGGCAGCCGTGACCGCCAAACCGCTGCAAATGATCGCCAGGCCAAGCAGGAATCTGAGAGAATACGACATGCTAAAGTCCATCCTGAAAAAAGGGTTACGATTACTGGGTCCGTGAGTGTCGTAGGGTGGGTCGAGCAGCGAAGACCCACGCGAAATCGGGCAAAGGCGAGGACAAGAAGGTCTCACGCAAAGGCGCGAAGACGCAAAGAAGAGTTGGGAAACACGTATTCGCCTTACTTCCTTTGCGCCTTTGCGCCTTTGCGTGAGACATATTCATTCTCCCGCGTGGGTCTTCGCTGCTCGACCCACCCTACCTCGGTGATCT
>CAYYOX010000299.1:7637-8061 GCA_964473065.1 uncultured Planctomycetaceae bacterium
ATCGTACAACACGGTGAAATCTTCCATGTCGGCCCTCGGGCGTTCTTTTAGTAGCTCGTGGATTGGCCTGAAGGTTTCGAGGATCTTTTGATAATCGGGGTCGTCTTTCGACTTAAACACGGGCTGACCGCATTTCCCGGTGCCGCCGGCTGCTTCGGAGAGCGGGGCCAAGAGGAAATTGTTGTTCTGGGGGTTCATCACGCGGGTGTAGAACTTGCGCGGAATACCCTCTTCGTGACAACTGGCACAACGTCGCGAGGCCACTTCGCTTAGCGTTGCGTCGAGCTCCAACGGCAGCATCCGCCGACTGCCGAGCCGCGCCTTGTGGTTCGACGACGAGGTGCCGTAGTACGGGACGTTCAGGTCGAGCCAGAGATAGACCCGCCGCCGGTCGCCGTCCGGCACGTCAACGCGCGGCTTGCCG
>CAYYOX010000300.1:0-7449 GCA_964473065.1 uncultured Planctomycetaceae bacterium
AAAGCGCTGGGCCCAGTTCTGAAAACAGGACCCAGCCGCTCGGCGACGCGACACTACTTAGGGTGGTCGATGAATCACTAGGCGGGGGGGCTAATTGGCTTTACGAGTTCGAGCAAGGGCACGATGGCTCGAAGGGTGATGCCGAAAAGTCGCGAAGCACGGCCCGGATGTCGGCACTTGGTCGGGGATAATGGCTGAGTCGGAAGGCGAGCGACCAGTCTTGGGGCGATTCCTGCCCACCCTCCTAGCTAAATAAGGCACACCGTGAGAGCATGTTCTTGCGGTTCACACCCCTCGTATTAGCTGTTCCATAAGTTTTTTTCAATAAAATAACCCCGGATGCTTGCAATTATTTGAATTTCTAGTAAACTAATGGGTTATCGGGAATATCCTGGTCATAGAGTCGGGGAAAGTTCCCTGGTTAAATCGCATTGTACGGCCAACACTGAAAGAACCATTTAAGAGGAATCGTTGCCCAGTCAATTTTGCATTCGCAGTTGGGCAACAATTATTGTTCGTAAGAATCACTGTTCCCTTTTTTGTCGCAGGAGATCGAGATGATGACTAACAGAATCGTTCGCACACTTGTTGCAGCACTGGTTGTGTTGCTGATCAGCACGCCGGCCATGGCCATTGATGGCGTTTGGCTTGGTACTAGCACGGCCAATTGGGCCGATCCGCTCGATTGGGTTGGCGGCCTAGTGCCTGACGCGGCTGTCACAGTCGCCGTCGGACCGGCGGCAACCATCGACTCGTTGGTGTCCGGCATTACCACGCTGGATATCTCTGGTGCCGCAGCGGCTAATCCCGAGGTGATCGTTACGACCGGGGCGGACTTTCTCGTCGCGGGAGACATCTCGCTTGGAGTGGGCGATCTTAACGTAGGCACGCTCACATTGAACTTAGCCGGCATCCTCTCGGCGGACAATCTGTTTGTAGGAAAAAGCGACGGCGGCGCGGGTACCCTGGCTATCAGCGGCACCAGCGTGCTGAACGTGACGGACGGCATCGAGTTGGGCGGACCTCAGAACTTCAGCCCCAACGGCTCCACCGGAACGATGACTGTCGCCGACACGGCCGATGTCAACGCCGGATGGTTGCTCGTCGGAGCGGCCGGCGGGGCCACGGCCTCGGTCACGCAGACCGGCGGAACGGTTGACGCCATTTACGCCCAGATCGGCCTCAACGGCAGCGACGGAACTTACGACATCAGCGCCGGGACGCTTACCACGCTCAGCGCACTGACCGTCGACGGCGGCGGCGCCGGATTGCTCGTCTCGGGCACAGGCAGCGTGGTCACCGGCGACCTGACCATCGGCGGCATCGACACGGGGGCGGTCTCCGTGAGCGACACCGGTTCGATTACGGCCGGCTTGATCTACGTGGGCAAAGACGGCGGAACGGGAACATTCACCCAGACTGGCGCGAGTTCGCTCAACGCCTCGAACAGCATCTACGTCGGCCTAGACGCCGGCAGCACGGGAACATTCGATCTTAGCGGAACCGGTGCGGTTAGCACCGGCGGCCTTTACATCGGCGATGCGGGCAACGGCTCGTTCACCCAGGCCATCGGGACCTCGTTGACCTCTTCGGCGGGTATCCACGTCGGAGTCAACGGCGGCACCGGCGACTACACGCTGACCGACGGTACAATCAGCATGACCGGCGTCAACTGGGACCAGGGACTCTGGGTCGGTGACGGCGGTACGGGCACGCTGAATATCGTCAGCGGGAGCGTCTCCTCCGCGAACTGGGGCAGTTGGATCATCGGCACGAAGGCCGGCGGCGTCGGAACCGTCACCCAAGACGGCGGTGTGGCGACCGTAGGCGACCACCTATATATCGGAGACAGCGGCGGAACGGGAACATACAACTTCAACGGCGGAACGTTGGACGTGGGCGTCACCACCATCGTCGGCACCGGCAGCGGCAGCTACGGCGAGTTGAACATCGGCGCCAACATGAACATGAACGGCATGTGGGTCGGCGATCGACTGAGCACGGGTGTCGTCACCCAGACGGCCGGTCATGTGAACATGTGGGGTTGGGACTTGCTTCTCGGAATGGATGCTGACTGGGTGGGCAACGGCGGAAATGGAACATACAACCTCGACGGCGGATCGCTAAACGTGGTTCACGACGTCTATGTCGGTGTAAGCGGCGGCACCGGCGTGCTGAACATCAACAGCGGCCCGGTCACCGTAGGCAATTGGATGCTTGTCGGCCATGCCGCTTGGGGCACTTACGGCGGTACTGTCGGCACGGTCAACCAGACGGCTGGCGACGTGACTTTGGGTGGGAACCTGCCTATTGGCCACGAGAACGGGACCGGAGAGTACAACATCAGCGGCGGTTCGCTGAGCTACTACGACAGTTGGATCGGCCATTATGGCACGGGAGATCTGAATATCTCCGGCACCGCCGTGGTAAACGGCACCGGCACCTACGTCGGACTCTATGGCTCTTCAGTAGGCACGGTCACCCAAGAGGCCGGAACCGTCTTCAACAACACGTATGATCTGGTCTTCGGTCATTACGGAGGCACGGGAATCTTTAACCTCAATGGCGGCGAAGTAACCGCCCCCTCGATACATATAGGCGGCCAAAATTGGTGGGGACCCTGGGATGGCGTCGATGATGGCGGCAACGTTGTGTATTCCACCGGCATCATGACCATGAACGGCGGAACCGTCAACGTCAACGATTGGTTGCACGTCGGTATTATGTCCTCTTCCCAAGGAACAATCACCCAGAACGATGGCCAGGTGAACGTCGGTACCCTCGCTGTCGGCAGAAGCGGTGCCACGGGTACTTACACGCTCAACGGTGGTGAAGTCAACGTCCGCGGTAATGCCTGGGACGGCTGGGGTATGATCCATATCGGCGAGGCGATTTGGGATACCTGGGGCGACCCGGGTGACGGAAGCAACGTATTCTTGGAGAGCCACGGCGGTACCGGCGAGGTCTACCTCAACAGCGGCGACCTGACTTACAGCGCGTCGTACGGCGACATCATTCTCGGTATCGGCCGCGCGAATCTCGATGCGGTTGACGTGGGAGTCGACTCGTCCGGATACCTGGAAATCCACCCCGATGCGACCTTTAACAGCACTGCCAACGGCCATATGATTATCGGCCACAACAGCGACGGGTTTATGAGCCTGGTTGGTAGCGGGCCGACGGTCCAAACCAACGGGCTGGTGTCCAATTGGTTGATCATCGGTGACGTACCGGCCGCCGCCCCGCACGTAAAGGGCGGACAAGGCGGGATCGAATGGTCGATCGACTCGGGTGGAGCACGTATGCTCCGCACACACAACCTGTGGATGGCCCATGACCAGGGCCGCGCGGCCAACCTTTACGCTTCGCTTAAGGGCGGGGCCGCTTTGACCGAAAACAACTCCTTCACCCTGATCGACGCTACCTGGCAAATCATTAACACCGGCGGCGCCGACGATCAGGCCGGGTTCAACGATGAAGATCTCTTCGACTTGCAAAACGTCGGTGGCGACGCCATCGCCGTCTTGGCCTCCTTTGGCAACCAGGGAACCATCGGCGTCAACGGCGCTGTCGTCAGCGGCATCGAGCCGGTCTCCTTCGGTTGGGTCCAAGTCGACCGCGACGGCTACAAGGGCTGGGACGTCGAACTGCACTTGCTCTTCGACGGCGCCCCCAACCTGACGCAAATGGCCGACTGGATGAACTCCGAGTACGACCTGAATAACGCCGACAACACGGTCTTCGCCGTGGCCGACGTGCCGAACAACGCGATCGTCGTTCGGGGTATCGATTTGAGTGACGGCGAGTCCTCCTTCGCCTCATGGGACTTCGCCCCCTACGAAGAGACCTTCGCAACCACCGTCGACGGCGTGGTCCAAATCTCCGTGACCACCCGCAACCCGCTCGACGGGGCCCCGGATCTGCTGATCTGGGACGGTGACACCGATCTGGATTGGGGTACCGACCTGAACTGGGACCAGGACTTCGCACCCGACGAGTTCACCGACACTGTGATCGACACGGCCGCGGCCGTTGCCGTCGCTGGCATCCAAGCCACCCGACGTAGCAGCGTGGCTGTTGGCAGCCTCGATATCACCGGAATCGGTAACGAACTGTCGGTCACCGACAAGCTTTATGTTGCCGATACGGGCACCTTGACCGTCGGCTTCGAGGGCACGCTCAACGCACCGTTGGTCGAATCGGCCGGCTCGCTGACCTTCGCGGCCGGATCGCTCGGTTCGATCGGCTTGCTGGATATCAGCGGTGGAACGGCCACCATCTCCAGCCCGACCATCACCGACGTCTACGCCGGTCCGGGCTCCACCTTGAACTTTGCCGCCTCGATCTTGGGGCGGTTGGACTCCGAGTCGGCGACCGTCAACATCACGGGACCCGCTTCGGTCGCCACCTCGGCCACGCTGGTCGACTCCACGACCACCGTGAGCAATCCGCTCGACGCCTACATCGTCGAGTTGGTCGGCGGCACCACCGACGTCAACTCCACCCTCTCGGCATCGCTCGAACTGATCTCCGGTGTCGGGAACGTCATGAACATTCCGGCCGGCGGTGTAGCGAATTCCGGCGGTTGGGCCCGGCTAGGAAACGTGGCCGGGACCAGTGCCACGCTGAACATCAGCGGCGGTGAATACAACGCCGCCAGCCGCATGATCATGGGGCAGTACGGCGCCGATGCCACATTGAACCTCAGCGCCGGAACGCTCAACGTCGGCGAATTCCTCTACATGGGTTATACAAACTACGACCGCACCGGCGGGCCGGGAGTCACCACGGCGAACATCACCGGCGGAACGGTGAATGCCCAAATGATCACCGCCGCCTTCCAGTATGACGCAGCCAGCATCGTCAACCAAGATGCGGGTGACGTCAACATCGCCACCTGGGGTCTGCTGGCTGATTATGGCGGGACCACTACCTATAACCTCAACGGCGGAAACCTCAACCTCGGCACCGACAACCTTTACGTCGCACATAGCCATCACTGGCACGGTGCCGACGACTGGCGCTTCACCGGTTCGCAGGCCACGCTGAATCTCAACGGCGGAACCCTCGATGCCGACAACGGCGACGTCTGGATCGGCATGGTCGTCGGTCGATACTCCTACAGTGATGGCGTTGTGAACCATAGCACCGGTCAGGCCAACCTCGGCCGCTTGATGATGGCTCAGTGGGGCGGTAACGCTGAATACAACATCAGCGGTGACGCCGACCTGAACATCATTGAACACCTCTACATGGGCGACTGGGGCCAATGGCTCGAAGTCACCCCCGGTGTCTGGGATTATATCACCGGCAACAGCACCATGACCATCGCCGACAACGCCACGATCGACGTGCTCGGTTGGGCGCATACCGGCAACGGCCCGTCGACCACGGCCACGGTCACGCAGACCGGCGGTACGTACACCTCCTCCAACCATATCATCGGCAATGGCGGTGGCGTGGGAATCTACGACCTCAGCGCCGGTACGCTGACCCAGGCGGCCAACCTCTACGTCGGCAACGACGACATGCGGTATGACGCCTGGGGCGTGATGCAACGCAGCGACGGCACGCTGAACGTGACCGGCGGGACGGTCAACTCCGCTTGGGCCATTTATGGCGCATGGAACGGCATCGCCGAGGTCAACCAATCTTCCGGCGTGATGAACGTCGGCGGCACGAGCATGGCTGACTGGGGCGGAGAGGCCACCCTCAACCTCAGCGGCGACGCCGTGTACAACTCCGCCGGTGGCTTCTACATGGGTTATTACGGTGAATGGATCGACCCGGATGGGACCGGGCTGAACAATTACTATAACACCAGCATCACCGAACTGAACATTTCCGATAACGCCTATCTCGACGCCTATTTGTGGGCCGAGCTTGGCCGCACGCCGGACGTCAACGCCACGATCAACCAGACCGGCGGGACGATCTCGGCCATCGGCTACACCATCGCGACCACCGGCGCCACCACGGAATACAACATCAGCGGTGGCACGCTGTACGTGGTTCCTTATTGGTGGGGTTATGGTATCTTCGTGGGCAATGGCGCCGCTGCTACCGGGTCCGACTGGTCCACGCGCTACGGCTCCACCGGGACGCTGAACATCAGCGGAACCGCACACGTCGACGCCGACACGGGCTACGAAACCTTCATCGGACGCTGGGCCCAGGCCGAAGGTACCGTCAACCAGACCGGCGGCGACGCCGACTACACCTACATAGAAATCGGTGGGTATGGTGGTACGGGTACCTACAACATCAGCAGCGGCACGATGGACTACTGGGAAGCCTGGGTCGGCCACTGGAACGAAGATGCGTACGGCGCGGTCGGCAACGGCACGATCAACGTCTCCGGCGACGCCGTCGTGACGAGCGGCTACACTTACTTAGGGCTCTACACGAATGACACCGGCAGCAACGTCGGTACGCTGAACGTCTCCGGCGGAGAATTCAACGGGATACAAATCAACTTAGGCCAGGTCGGCGGCAAGGGTTACATCAACCTCAGCGGCGGCTCGATCAACCTGACCGGAAACCTCTACATGGGGAACACGGCCCAGTGGGATGATGTAGCTGGCTGGGTATATCCCTACTCCGAAGTGAACATCACCGGTGGTGATTTCAACTTCGCTTGGGGTGCGCTCGGACACTCGCCCGGCACCCTCGCGGTCGTCAATCAGTCCAGCGGTTCGTTCAACTCCACCGCATGGGGCCTTGTCGTCGGCTACTGGGGTGGCGAGGCAATCTATAACCTCAGCGGCGACGGCGTGTTTAACAATGCCTCCAACACGCACGTCGGGGACCTGGAAGGTATCGATCCTATCGACGGCGCAACCGTGCTCCCGGCGGTCGGTACGCTGAACTTCGAAGGCGGGACCTGGAACCAACTCGGCGGCGTCATCCACATGGGCCAGACGCTCAATAGTGAGGGTACCATCAACGTCGGCACCGACCTGGTGTTCAACAGTTCGGCCTCCTACTTTGTGGTCGGTGTTGCCGGCAAGGGAACCTTTAACATCAAGGGTAGCGGGGACGATTTAGCCACCTCCATTGACGGCGGTTGGACATCCGTTTCCGAATGGTGGACTGACACTTCCTCGGGTACGGTCAACTGGAGCATCGACTCCGGCGGTGCCCGGACCATTGTCGCCCAGAATTTCGCCATGCGACATCAAGTCTGGGGTGTGGACTCTCACGTGACCAATCTTAACGTGAACCTCAAGGGTGCGGCGGCCCTGACGCAGGACAGCAGCTTCGTGCTGGTCGACGCCTCCCTTAACATGTTGAACATCGACCACGACGTTGCTGGTATTGACCAGGACGCGGGTGACAAGGGCCTCAACGATACGGCCCTGTTCGAGATCGCCCGTGACGATCCTAACCTCGGCATCATCGCCACGCTGCAGGCGGCCGCCGACCAAGACCCGCTCACGCTTGGCAACC
>CAYYOX010000300.1:7459-8055 GCA_964473065.1 uncultured Planctomycetaceae bacterium
TGCTCACCGTGGGCGTCACTAGCCCAGGATGGTTGGCCTGGCGTGAGGCGGCCTCCTATGAAGTCTGGCTCACGCTTGGCACCCCCTTGGTGCTGGCCGCTCCGGACCACGTCGGCTGGGTCGACGTCCTCAAGGGCGGCTTCGAAGGCTGGGGCGTCGATGTTACGGTCAACTTCGTCGCCGGTCAGGATCAAGATGCCTTGGCCGCTTGGATGAACGACGAACTGGATTGGGGCTATGTCACCAATCCGGTCGAAGTCATCGCCAACAATGTCGGCGACTCGATCGTTATGACCGGGCTCGATATCCTTGCCGACTCAGGATTCTTCTCCTTCGACTTCGGGCAGTACAACGCGGCCTACCAGGTCGCCAGTATCGAAGTCAACCCGGACGGCAATCTGCTGATCTGGGATAATACTACGGCCGACGGCGAATGGGGTACGTGGACCAACTGGGAAGACGACTCGCGCGTGCCCGCTGACGACCTGGATGCCCTGGTCGATAGCACCACCGGCACAGAGCACGTCGTGCATGCCCAGGCCGCCGAACGCCTCCGTATCACCGACGGGGAGGTCGATAACGCCAGCCCACGACAG
>CAYYOX010000301.1:0-1940 GCA_964473065.1 uncultured Planctomycetaceae bacterium
GTCCTGGTTGAAGTCGGTGGCCCAGAAGCGGGCGGTGTTCTTTGTGCGGCCGTCGTTGGCTACATAGGCCGGATAGGGTGGCAATGCACTGGAACAGGTCGCCGGTTTGCCGGTGGTTAGGCTCGGGGCGTCGATCGGCGGCGGCTTGAACGCCTCGCCGTACTTAGCCCAGAGTTTTTTCGCCACGGCCACGCTGTCGCCTTGTGGCTCGGCGGGATAGGTCTCGGTTGCGTCGGCCCAGTCGAGTTCCCATTGCCATAGTTTCTGGTGGAATGTGGCACTGTCGAACGCTCGTTTTTCTTCCATCGCGGCGCCGACTTCATCCAGGAACCACTCCCAACGATGCCGGTAGAACCCATTGCACATACCGGACCATTCCTTGCGGGCGTAATCGCGAATTATTTTCCCATCGCCCCAGCAGGTCAACACACGCCGGGCGTTCCACTGCATTTTTGCCCGTTCGGCGTCGTTGGCGCCCCAGCGCTTGGCATCTTCCAGCCAGCGGCCCAACAGGAATTCCTCGCGAGTCCCCAGCAATTCGTCCATGTCGCGGATCAGTTGCAGAAAATTAGCAGAAGCCGTGCGAAATGCTTTGGTGTCGCCCGAGTTGTGGGCTTCCACGATTTCAAGCTGCAGGCTGGCTGCATGATTCGACAGCACCTGCCGGGCCACATTGACCAGGTCATAGCGGTACGTATCCGTTTCACCCAGCGCGTCGGCGGCCAGGAGCAGACGTCGCCATGCCTGGGCGAGTTGCACCTCATCATAAGCCACGCCGCCGGCCGGACCCAGTGACGGAACGCGCATTAGTGTCCCTTGACTCCCGTTGGTCGAGGAATATACCGTGCGTTGAAGGATCCGCCATGCGGCCCGGGCGTCGGCGCTGGGCCGGCCGTAACGATGATGCGCATAATCGTTGACCCATTGATCCAGATCAATCGCTTCATGGTTCCAGGCCATCTCGAACATCAGGTCATAAACGACCGGATTGTAGTCGAGACCTTCGTTGACGAATCCGAGCCCACTGAGCTTCCCTCGTTCAGGACTCTGTCGGGCGGCCGTTAGTCCGGCGTTGTTCGCGTCGAGTCGCCCGCCCAGTGAAACGGTGTTCCCGAAGCTCTGCACGTTGCACCATAGCCACGGCTTGCCGCAGAAGGCCCCGGTACTCGACCACACGGGCCTCGATTCGCAAAACAGGTCTAGCACCAACATCCGATCGTCGGGGATCGCATCGAGAAAGGCCTTGTAGCGCGGCGGGGTCCAAAAGGCGGCCTGGTTCATAAAGGTCCATCCCTGTAGGACCCAAACGGCCTGAGGATCGGTCTGCGCCATGCCGTCGTAGATCGCCCGGCCGAGGTTCGCCAGGTAGTCGAGTTCGCCGCTGGGCGGGGTCATCTCGATGAACGTGTCCGCCGCGTAAAGATGATCGGTGCCGAAGCGCCGAGCCTGTTCTTCCAGGAAGAGCTTCGACATCTTGGCAAACAACGGATCGAGCGGGTCGAGCAGATGGGTGCTCCACTCGATCCAGTGGACCTTGTGCAACTTGGCCTCGGGAAACTTCTGGGCGACCGCCGCCGGCACGTGCCCGGTGAAGCCTTGCAGGACGGGCGTCATGCCTAATGCCCGCTGCCGGGCGAGGATTTGTTTCCCAAGCTGTTCGTGTCGGTCGATCCAATCGGCCGGCAAGGGTCCACCCCAGCCGTCCAGGCAACCCATCCATCCGAAGGACAAATAGGGCGGCCCGGCAAGGAACGCCTCCATCTGTTCGTCGGTGAATTCCAGTCTCTTGCCAACCGCCTGCCACACGGCCTCTTGACCTGTTACCGACAGCGGCGCATTGATCCCGTTGAGCGCCATCCAGTCGATCAACCGTTCCCACTGCGCCCAATCCCACCACGGCAGCGAGTAGCCGAAGCAGCAGTAATTCAGGAAGTAGCGAT
>CAYYOX010000301.1:1950-8052 GCA_964473065.1 uncultured Planctomycetaceae bacterium
CTTACGCAGCTTCGGGTTCACTTCCGGCCACCGCGTGGGGAGATCGAGCTGTTCTTGAAATAAAGCGACATGGCAATGGCAATAGTGTTTGAGATACCAGTTCAAACCCATCGCCATCGCGACGCCGTTATTGCCGCGGATAACGACTTTGCCGTCACGCGTCTCGATCTCGAAGACATCTTGGCCGTTTTCCGGCGGAATCGATTCCAGCACGAATTGCCCGGCACGCTCCGGCAGCACACGCCCAAGCAGTGCCCGGGCGGACTCCTCCGGCGTTGCACCGGCCGCACGCTGGGTGATCAAACAAAAGACAACAGCAAAAACAACAACAAAACAACGAACTGTCGGTCGGTACATCAGCGGCTTCCCTATTCTAAGTAGCCTTGCACGATCTTGTGAATACGTAGGGTGGGGCAAGCAGCAAATACCCGCGCGTCAAGAAACGACACAGCTCGGCTCCGCGTGGGCCTTCGCTGCTCGACCCATCCTACATGAAGTTCTCAGGACTTCAACACGTCGAGCGGCTCGTAGCGTTTGCCGAGGATCGGTCGGCTGTCGAAGCCTAGCCAGCGGTCGAGCATGGTGGCGTAGACGCGGCGGAAGTCGGTGTGGTGCTTCGGTCCGCCGTTTTCCAACTCGGTCATGCTGGGATGCTCGCCGATCAATCCGCCTCGCACCTTGCCGCCAGCGAGGAATACGGGCGCCGCCGAGCCGTGGCCCGTGCCGTGACGCCCGTTCTCGGCGACCGTGCGGCCGAACTCCGAGAAGGTCATCAGCAGGACCCGATCCAGCAGATTGTCGCGTTTTAGATCGTCGACAAAGGCGGCCACCGATTCGGACAACTGGTGCAACAGAGCCCCATGGTTGCCTCGCTGGTTGGCGTGATTGTCGAACCCACCCGGCTCGTTGCCGCCGAGCTCGGTGAAAAAGACGCGGACCCCCAAGTCGGCACGGATCAATTGGGCCACGGTACGCAATCGTCCGGCAGCCGGGTAATGGGGATAATTGCTAGACCCGGTCTTGGCGATCGCTTCGATGTCCTGGCTGGTTGTGTGAGCCTCCACGCTAGTCTGTTGCACGAAGTCGAGCAAAGGGTTGTCGCCCGTCTCGGCTGCCTGAGCATCGCCCTGGGTCTTCAGTTTCCAATCCTCTAGGGAATTGATGCCCGGCACGAACGTCTTCTTGGCAGTCAGGCTGAAGGGCCGTTTGATTTGCCCGACGAACGCGACCGGCATGTCTCCCTTTCCGGGCGTGGCGTAGCGATCGGCCATGCGGCCGAGCCAGCCGGTCTGGCGGCCCGTCTGATGTGGGTGGGCGGTGTGCCAGTCTTGCATGGCCTGAAAATGATCGCCGTTGGGGTTCGGGTAGCCGATGCCCTGAAGGATGCTCAGATGCCCCTCTTTATAGAGTCGGGCGAAGGCTTCCATTTGCGGATGGAAGCCCAAGTGGTCGTCGATCTTGTGGAGCTTGTTGGTCGGCAGTCGCAAGGTGGTGCGATTGCGGCCGTACTCGTCGTCCTCGAAGGGCACGACCGTGTTCAGCCCGTCGTTACCGCCGGCCAATTGCAACACCACGAGGACCGTATCGCCGTCGTTGCGTTTCGCCGCAGCGGCCTGGGCCGTATTGGCCAGAAAGGTCGGCACGGCCGGTCCCAGCGACAACAGGGTCGAGGTCGCCAGGGACGTTTTGAGAAAATCGCGTCGTGAATGAGACATGGACGTTTCTCCTCGGGTAGAGGTTTTTGGATTGGTACTGCTTAGGCTAATTGGAACTCGGGCAGCGTAAGGACTGCCTGGGTGAAGTTGCGTAATTGCCCGGCGCTCTCCGGCAAACTCGCTTGGCGCCGCTCATCCAGATCGCCCTGCAAGTACAGGTCGACGACGAATTGTGCGGCATCGGTGCGGTTATGCTTCGTGACCAATGCCGTGGGATCGAGCTTACCGCTATAGGGTTTCTTGGCGGCCAGCAGCGATTGGGCCAGATTGTTGCGTCCGATCAGCGACACGCGGCTGATCCAACTTCGACCGCCGTCCCAGCCGTTGGAGGTCGGTGGATAGCCCAGGTTTTGCCCCAAGCCGACCAGATCTAGCACCAACTGCGTGGTCGAGATCAACTCTTCCATCGGCCGGACGATGCTCAAGGCAAACTCGATCGGGCTCTTGATCCGGCGTCGGTAGGCGGCCGGGGAGAAGAACAGGTTGCTGCGAAGCATCGTTTCGACCAGCCGCCCGATGTCGTAGTCCTCGGCAAACGATTCGGCCAACGGGGCCACCAGTGCGTCGCTGGGCTCGTCACTTTCGGAGATCAGCCAGCGGTAGAGCTTTCTGACCAAAAATGGCGGCGAGGCCGGGTGCCGAAGCACGATCCGCACCACGTCTTCGCTGCCGAAGCGTCCTTGCTGGCCGAGGATCTTCTTGACTCCCTCGTCGTGCTCGCGGTCGAAGAACCGCAGCCGATTCTTCAAGACGAACCAGCCGGTGAACGCCCGGGCGGCCTCGCTGATGTCGGTCTCCGAGAAGTTTCCCCCCTTCCCGGTATCACCGCCGAGGCAATACTGCCCCATCAACAGTCGGGCGTAATGCTCGGTGGGTTGCGACTTGCGGTTGGCACTGCTGTCGGACGAGATCAGCATGGCCGGGTCGGACGAGACGGCCAGCAACATCGGCTCCAATTGGCCCAAGGCATGGGTCCGCAGCAAATGCACGTGATTGCACATCGGGCGGACATCTTTGACATTGGCGTTGGTCACGGCAAAATGGTTGTGCCAGAACAGCGTCATCTTCTCCAACAGCGGGTGCGGACTGCTGATCGCCCGACGCAACCACCAGGCACTCAACGCCTCCATGGAACCGCAATCGGCGTCAAAACCGTCGTACGTCCGATTGAATTCGGCCACGTCCGATCCGGGACGCACCAGCCGATCGACCGTCTCTTGCGGACCGTCGGCCAAGGCTTCTTGGAGTTGACCCCAGTTACCACCGAACGCGGCCCGACGGTAGAGATGCCCGGCCAATGGCAAGTTCCAGGGACGATCGGCGTCCGGATCGTAGCGAGCCCAGGCCCACTGGGGATCGGCAAGCTGCTCGGCGGCAACCTTTCCCGCCGGTGACGACGGTTTCGCTTCTGCTGCAAAAGGCATGAGTGAACTCCTCGTTATGTTGAGCGTACGGGTGCCGGTTAGTCTTTGTAGGGTGGGTCTTCGCTGCTCGACCCACCCTACATATTCTGTCGGTTAAGGAAGGTTCAGGCCGAGTTCCAGGTTGGCCTGCGTCAGTCCGTTACGGGATCCCATGTTCAGCGTCAAGCGGCCGAACCGCTCTAGGATCGACGTGATCAGATCCATCTGGACCTTTGCCTGGGCTTCGGTCTGGCCCTGGTCGACCATCATCTGTCGCACCAGATTGGCCCGATTCTCATTGAGAATCGAGCCGAGTTGCGCGATATCGAGTTCGATCAGGCTATGCGTCTCGGCCAGCGCCTTGATCGGGGCGGCCGCTTCCTTCTTCAGGGCGTCGATCAGATCGCAGGTCAGCTCTTCGGCCGAACTGAGTATCATGAAGTCACCCACGACGGCCAACGACGGCTGGAAATTGAACCGCGAGTCGACGGACGACTTGTCCTCTTCTTCCTGCACCGAGAAATACGCCTTGGTGAACCTCGTGTCGTTGTGGGTCGGCCGATCGATAATCAGTCCGGCCAGGGCCTGTTGGCCGCGGGTGAAGTTGACCAGCCCCACGGCCTTCTGCCACGCTTCCTCGGCTACGATCGCGAACTTCTCGGCATCGTGCAGGCGGAAGACTGCTGCAAACGAAGGGAATTGGACCTGCGGCACGCCTTCGGCCGGGTCGTACTTTTGCTCGGCCACCACAAAACGAGTCTCCGGGGCCGTGGCCGCCAAAACCTCTTCGGTCAGGTCACGACCGCTGAAGAAGATCCCCATCATGTTCTCGAAGAAGATCAGTCCCGAGGTCCGTTCGGGAAACAACTCGTCCTTGGCGGCATAAAACCCGTGCAGGTCGCGGAAGAAGCTCATGCCGGCAATCTGTCGGGGGACCGAGAAATTCGGCAACGCGCCGCTCTTGGGATCGTCGGAGGCGATATACTCGGGCGGATCCGTCTTTCCGTCCATGACCGCTCTGATGGCGATCTTCTCCCGGTCGGCGTGCAGGCCGATGGCCACCCAATTCGACTCGCGCAGGGCCTCGGTCACGCCGGGGATCAACAGCGAGGCGGCCGGGTTCGGTCCCTGCTCCAACGCCGCGCGGATCGGCGGATGCTGTTTAATTAGGGCCAGATTCACAAAAGCCAGGGCCGTGGCGTCGGCGCCGGCCGCTTTTCGGGCCGCTTTGTAGGCGGGCAGCGAGCTGAGATTCGCTTGATTGGGATGGGCGCGAAGGTCCAGTATGGCTTTGATCGCTTGGGCCTTGTTCGACAAGATGAAGCGGTTGCCGACGATCGCGTGGACCTCTTCACCGCCGACCGATTCGATCGTTACGCCCTGATACTCTTGCGTCTTGATGGGATCGGGTCGGTTGTTGTTGCGGGCCTCACCGCGGGAAAAGTCGATCACGACGTCGTGCAGGCGTTTGAGCAGGTCCGCGTCTTCGGCGTCGACGATCACGACCACGGCTTCATTCGGCACCGCGGCGAGCGTGATTCCACCGCCGATAAGTTTCCGCACTCCCGGGGCCCATTCGACGTTCAGCGTGGTCTCGAGAATGTTAACGATGGCGATAAACTGCTGGAAATTGGGCTGCGAACTCGCGCCCTTGTAGGCCGGCGACTCGGTGACCATTTTGACCACCTCCTCGTTCAGTGCCAGATCTAGCAGATCGTTCGGCTCGGTGATTTCCAACGAGGCCAGGGTTTGCGCCGGCATCCAATCCGTAGCCGGCGGCAAGGGTTTCGCGGCAAAGCCAGTCGAACAGACCAGCAACGACAAGATACACGTCAAAAACAGGACTCGTTTGGCAACCATAAGAATTCTCCACTGGTAATAAGGAAAGATTGACACCCCGCATGTTACCCGGCCAGCACCGCTCGCGCCAACCTCTGTCAATACCCTATTTTGGCAACATGACAGGTCGGACGGGAACATGGCCGCCGCGTTGACGACACTGGGCCGGACAGTTGTAATTCGCCTTGTCCGGAGAAATCTTGGCAATTGATCGGGAAAAACTTCAGAAAATCAAGTGAATCCACCCGAAAGCAGGGGTTGCGTGGATTCTGCGTAGCCACGAATCGTCTAGCGGGGAACTCGACGCGTTACGACCCGAAGAGGGTCCACAGCTTGTCGATGGCGGTTTGGGTCGATTCGCGCTTGGATGAGTGTTCGGGCTGCTCGATTTGGTAAATCCAATCCGCGGCGGGGGAAGACTCGCTTTTCACTGGTTCCGTACTCTCAGTGGCGAAGACCGCGGCATGGGTGATCGCTTTAGACGCGACCGACTTCCGCTTGCCCGCCTTGGCGACGGACAGATCGATCAGTTGCAACTCGGTGGCCGACCAAGTCTGATTGTTTCGGGCAATTAGCGTGTCGATGGCGTTGACGCGTTGGTCGCGATTGAAGTCGTAGCGGGTCTCCAGCGTGGCTGGATTCCAGAAGGGACGGGGATTATTGCGCGTCTCCAAAACGTCCCACGCGTCGACGCTGGCGTCGGTCGGCGAGTTGCCCGTCTCACCCGCGGCATGGCCGAAGTAGAAGACATCTTCGGCAGCAAGCCCCGTCTCGATCCCCGAGGGCACGGTCACTTCGACCCACTCGTTGCGAATGGCGTTGTCGGCAAATGCGAGCACCACGCGGTCGGAATTGCCGGTTCCTTGGCCGGCCAGCACGGTCACGGAGATCGGCGACGGTCCCGGGGCCCAGTTGGCCGGATCGTTGTCGTTGCCCACCTTGATTGTGAAATCGCTCGGTGTCAGTTGGTCGAAGTTCCGCACGCCGTAGATGTCGACCATCAGGCCGTTGATTCCCCGGCTGTAGCTGGTGTAATTGGCGAAGGTGGCCGCGGAGCCGGGCCGCAAGGCCGTCTTGTCGGGCGCAACGGCCTCGTTGTCGGTGCGTCCCTTGTCCGTATTATCCCAAGTCGAGTTGTTGTAGAA
>CAYYOX010000302.1:0-8051 GCA_964473065.1 uncultured Planctomycetaceae bacterium
GCGGGATCTGCCGATCGTGCACATCGCGGGCACGAAAGGCAAAGGGTCGACGGCCGCCATGGCGGCCTCGATTCTGCAGGCGGCCGGTCGGCGTACGGGCATGTTCGACTCGCCCCATCTCGACCGGCTCGAAGAGCGGATGATGGTGGCCGGCGAACCCTGTTCGGCCGAGGAACTGGTAGAACTGGTCGACCGGCTCCGCCCGACTATCGAAGAGATGGACCGGGAAGCGGCCCGCGGTGATACCCAAGATGAAGAGGAAGGGCCGACCTATTTCGAGATTACCACGGCCATGGCCCTGCTGCACTTCGCGCGGCGCGGCGTCGACGCGGCCGTGCTGGAAGTAGGGCTGGGAGGTCGGCTCGACTCGACCAACGTCTGTCGCCCGCGAGTTTGCGTAATCACCAACATCAGCTTCGATCATACACAACAGTTGGGTAACACCTTGGCCTCGATCGCCCGGGAGAAAGCCGGCATCATCAAGCCGGGCGTGCCCGTGGTCAGCGGCGTCACCGAAGACGAGCCGCGCGACGTGATTCGCGAGATCAGCCATCGCCACGGGTGTCGACTGATCGAGTTGGGGCCCGATTTCGATTTCGACTATCGCCCGCCGCGCGACCTGCAGGAACATCGGACTTGCGGCCGGATGGATTTTCGCTACCATCCCCGACATGGAGATGGACACGGCGATGCTGGGGAGCATTTCACCCGAACGGATCTCCCGTTGGCGCTGCTGGGGCGTCACCAGGCGGCCAATGCGGCCGTCGCCTTGGCCGCCTTGGCCGAGTTGCGACGCGGAGGGTGGGAGATTGCCGAATCGGCCGAAGCGACCGGGTTGGCCAAGGTCAACTGGCCGGCGCGAGTGGAAGTCGTCGCCCGACGTCCGGCCGTCGTGCTGGACGGGGCCCATAATCGGGCTTCGATCCGGGCGTTGGTCGACACCTTGGAGGAGAGTTTTTCGGTCCAGCGTCGATTGTTGGTCTTCGCCACCAGTGAGGACAAGGACATTGACGGCATGTTGCGGCTCTTGCTGGATCGGTTCGACCGGGTTGTCTTCACCCATTACGCCGACAACCCCCGAGCCGCACCGCCGGCCGAACTGGCCAAACTGGCCCGGCAATTGACCGGCAATTCGTACACAGCCTACGACGATCCGGCCGAGGCCTGGGCGGAAGTTCGGCGATCGGCCGAGCCCGACGACCTGATATGCGTAACCGGTTCGTTTTTCATCGTCGGCGACATCCGCCGACGCGAGTTTTGATATGTTAGTTCATCCCACCGAAGGAGATAACGCCATGGTTCGTGGATTGTGTGTGATCATCTGGGGGTCGACGTTCTTGACGCTACTGTATGCCGGCCGGGTATCGCCTGCCCAGGACACGGCCGAGGAAGAGGACCCCGTGCTGGGAACCCTGGAGATACGAATCGACAGCTTCCTCGAAGAGATCTCGGCCGCCGAGTCGCGCGACGACTACGACGAAACCTACCGAGAGTTATTCAGCCGCGGTTCCTTGGCGAAGCAGGAGAAAGCGCTCGATGGGTTGATCGACAAGACCGAGAAGATCGAGACGAAATACGGCCCCTGTACGGGCTTCGAGCGGACCGCGGCCAAACGCATCGGCGAGCATCTGGTCTTGCTAAGGTACCTCTACAAGTGCGAAGAATTCCCGGTCGTCTGGTATTTTTCTTTCTACCGCACTGCCAGTTCGAACGAGAGCGGTGGCAAAGGTCCCTGGCGAGTGATCACGGTTCGCTTCGATACGGAGTTGGAATTGTTGGCGTTGTAGCCGCCATCGTTTAGCGGTCGGGCTTACCCGACGTTCCGTTGGAAATGGGATTCGGGTCAGCCAAAAGAACGTCGGGCAAGCCCGACCGCTGAACGGCAACTGCTTACTGCCTACTGCCTACTGCTTCCCTGATGACCTCGACGGCTTTGGTCATTTGGCGATCTTCGACCGGTTCGGCGCCGTTGCGTCGGATTTGCCACCGGTGCAGGCGGTCGAGTTCTTCGCCTTCGACGACGACCTCGTATCCTTCGTCGGGCGTCACGCCCCACTCGCCATTTTCCTCGTTCTCGTCCGTTCTGTGGATATTCTTGCCGCTCGGTCGCCAATAGCTGGCCGTAGTCAGCCGCATGGCGCCGAGTCCGCTTTCCAGTTCGATGAACTCCTGGACGGTGCCTTTTCCGTAGGTCCGCTCTCCCACGACGACGGCCCTCTGGTGATCTTGCAGGCAGGCCGCCACGATCTCGCTGGCCGAGGCGCTGAACTTATTGACCAACACGGCCACGGGAAGATCCTTGTACGTGTCCTTCGGATTGGCCTTGAAGAGGCGTTTCACCGATCCGTCTCGGCGTCGGGTGCTGACGATAACCCCTTCGTCGATGAATATGTTGCAAGTACGCACGGCCGCCTCGAGCAATCCGCCCGGGTTGTCCCGCAGGTCGAGGACCAGTCCCTGCAAACCTTGTTTGCTTAGCAAGTCGAGGGTCCGACGCAGTTCGCTCTCCGTATCCTTGCCGAAGGTCGAGGTGATCCGCAGGTGAGCGATCCGGGGTTCATCTTCCAGGAAGAACTCCCAGGAACCGTCTTCTCGCCGTCGATCTCCCACGACGGAATCGGTATGAATAATGGCTCGCTCGATGGTGATTTCGACCGGTTCCTCGTCGCCTTCGTGTAAGATGGTCAGCGTGACCGGCTCGCCGAGCTTTCCTCGCATCAGTTTGACCGACTCGTGCAGCAACATGTCCCGGGTGCTTTGCCCGTCGATCTTCAGCACCTTATCTCCGGCGCGGATTCCTGCCCTAGAGGCGGGTGTCCCGTCCAGGGCGTGGATGACAGTAATCTGTTTCGTGTCGGGATCGAGCGAGACTTCCATGCCCACGCCGCCGAACTCTTGGTCCAAGGACTCGGTGAATCGTTGCAACTCTCCGGCGTCGACGAAGCCCGTGTTGGGATCGTCCAAGCGGTCGAGCATCCCGTCCATGGCCCCTTCGAATAGGGCTTGCGGGTCGACCGGTCCGAGAAACTTCTGCTCGACGCGTTCCATGGCCTCGACCAGCACGCGGCCGTATCGGTTGTTTTGCACGTTGTGATAGCACAACAGCGAAACCACCGAGGCGGCGATCAGGAAGAATAGATTACGACGCGGCATGGATCCGGTTCTGCTTTGTTTTGCGTAACGCAGCATGGTCGCTGAAGCGACCAGCCCTTAGTTCTTGTGCGGAACTTTTACTTCCTCACGCATCGCTCGCGCAACTTGGCGACGACGGCCTGGAATTCTTCTCGGGCGGCGCCCAGTCCTTGGGCCGTCTTCTTGCCGGAACCTTGGACGTAATCCAAAACGATCTGCTCGGCAGCGATGAACTCGGCCGAGATGTCGGCCACTTCGACGGCAATATCCACGGGGAGGTTGGTCACGCCGTTGGCATCGCCGTGCAGCAGATCGCCCTGGTTGACCACTAGCCCGCCCACGCGGACCGGCATTCCCAGGTGCAGGATATGGCAATAGGCGTGGGAGCAAATGGTCGATGCGGTGAAGACGGGGTACTTCAACGCTCGGACCTGTTCCAGATCGCGTCCGCCGCCGCTGGTGATCAGGCCGGTCGAGCCGAAGGCCTGGTAGATCGAGCACATGACTTCGCCGAAGGTGGCGCCGACTGCCGGATTGTCGAGATCCTCGAAGACAACCACGGCCGGGCCGGGTAGATCGGCAAACGTGCCCGCCTGATCGGCCAGACTGCCGTAAGCTTCACCCCCGGCGGGCGGCATTCCGCTGCGGAAGGCGGCCGTCGACGCAAAACCGACCATCGGCGGAAGCTCCGGATAATTCGACCCGATTCGATGGTCCATGAACCCTTCGGTTCGGGGTCTTACGTCGAACAGTTCAATCACGTTGCAGATCGTCGGCGTATCGAATTGGGCCAGTTTGTCGAGCGTTTCTTGCGTAACGGGCATCGATTTCGTCCTTTTCTCGGTAAAAACAGACTGTTCCTGGGCTTTCGCCTCGCTGAGCGAGCCATTATATCGCAGGGCGGGCGACTTGCCAATCGGGCCCGGCTGGGGGTTCTTGGCGTGTTGGGTCGATCTGTAGGAGGCGCCTCCTACAAGCTTTCTCGACAGACTGCCAGCCGCAACACGTCTTAGAGATAAACCTTGCCGATGAATTGACAGCCGACTAATTGGACCGTCTCCCCCTCGTGTTCCACTTCTCGGACGTGGGCAACTCGGGCGCTAACGAACGTGTCGCTGCCGGGCGGACCAAGTCGGATGACCAGCGTGTCGTAGGGCGGCGGCTTATCGAGATAGAAAGAGAATCCCCCGGCCGACAAGTCGCGACATTCGACCTCGGCAAAGTGCTTTTGGTGAGGAAGCATACCGCAAACCACCGGGGCAATCGCTTGGGTGACGCCGAACTCTTGACGAGCACTGGTTCGCAACTCCTTGCCGGTTCGCTTCTTCTCGGGCGCCGGTGCTGAGTCCTCTGGATTTGCCGCCGGCGCCAACGCGGCTCGGCTCATGGCCGCCAGATCGGTTGCCTCGGCAGCCACGCCGATGAGCGATCGCAACGGTTCCGTAATCTGCTTGGCCGTTGTGATATCGTCCGTGGTAAAGAGCTTTTGGCTGGTCCGGTAAATACAAACCGCGCCCAGCGGCCAGCCTTGAAAGTAGAACGGCACGGTCAGCAAACTCCGCAGCCTCAGTTTATCGAGGAACTCCCCGTCCATGCCGGGTTGGTTTTTCTTGGAGCTTGCCTTCACGGTTATCTGCGGATTCTCAGACATGTAGAGCCCGGTCATGCTTTCGATGTCCAGCGACTCTTGGCAGACCGGCGGGACGTCGATTCCGGACTCTGCCTTCCAGACCTTCAGCATCACGGTGCCGGCATCTTCCATCACTTCGGCAATGCCCAGGAAGTCGGCCTCCAGCGCCTGGGCAATTACGACGCCCGTGTGGCCCATCAACGCCACGATGGCCGCTTGCATCTGAGTCTGTCTGTCATCGGTCAAAGTTGGTGTCATGCCGGTCGTCTCATGCTTCGGGGCGAGAAGGGATCGGGTTGAAAATGGGGTGGTGGCGTGAATGATTGAAAACCGCAAACACTCTAAGGATTTGTAAAGGAATTACTTCCCGATTTCGGAGTTCAGTCGTTTAGCCGTCGCCGGCACGGCGATGAGATTGGAGGTCTAGCCCTCGCCGCCGTGCCGGCGGCGGCTAAACAGATTCCGGAAGTAATTCCTTGACAAGTTCTAAGTAAATACAAACCTCATGCTCAACTAGATGATGTGAATACGACCGGTAAACTGACAGCCGATCATATAGGCAGTTTGGCCTTGGCGAACCATTTGGCGAACGTGTGCAACTTGGGCACTGACGAACGTTTTTTGGCTCGCGTTGCCGAGCCGGACGATCAGCGTCTCGAACGGTGGCGGGGCATCCAAGTAGAAGGAAAACCCGCCGGCCGAAACGTCGCAACACTCGACCTCGAAGAAACGATCGCTCGAAGGCAATTTCCCCTCAACTACCGGGCCGATCTCCTGGACGAAGCGGAACGCACTGCGCGGGCTCGTTCGATGATCCATGCCATCGGCTGCCGTATCGGGGAACATGCTGCCGGACGGCACGGCGTCGGCGACCAGCCGTACTATTTCTTCCAGCGACTCGGCAACCGCCGTCACCTTGGCCGCGTCTTCCTCGCGGAAAGGTCGATCGCTCGTACGATAGGCGCATATTGCCCCGATCATCCGGCCGGAAAAGCCTATTGGTAACGTGAGCACGCTCTGGATATGCAAGGCGCCCAGAAACGTGCCGTCCAACGGGGAACGCTCGGACCGGGAATCGGCGGTCACTACCGCTCGAGAACCGACGGATGTGTAAAGCTCCGCCAACGCCTGCGGATCCAATTGCTTTTGGCAAATCTGCGAATCTTCGGCATCGCAGTCCGGTGAACGGATCTCCAATTCCAACGCGCTGCCGTCGTCGCGAAGATGGGCCACTCCCAAGAGATCGGCTTCCAACAGGCTCGCCAGCATGTCGGCCGTGCGATCGATCAGAGTTTCAACCACTTGCCGTGGCTTGGGCTCTACGACACTCGCCGTCGCTTCAACCATTCCAATGCCCCAACTGCTTGTAATAAAACCAACGTCGAATCCGGTAACACTTATTCTGCGGACGTGCCGACTTTGCTAAGCGACTGTCCGGATTTCGAGGCGTGTCGAAGTACGTCGCGGCGGGCAATTACCCCCACAATCCGCCCGTCACGAACAACCGGCACCCGCCGAATGCGATGCAACACGAACTGACTGGCAATCTCGGTAACCGGTAAATCCTCTTCCACGGTGACGACATCCTTGGTCATCAACTCGCCCACGCGACTGCGCGCAAGATGCGGTGCGAAGATGATTTCGAGAAGTTGGTACTCGCTGATTATTCCTACCAGCCGATCGGTGTAGTCCACGACCGGCAATCCGCTGATCTTATGCTTCAAAAGCGTGTCAATGGCCTCTTGGACGATTGCATCCTCACGGATTGTTATCACGTCCGCAACCATCAGATCGCGTGCTCGACACATCAATGTTTCTCCATGCACTCATAGGCTCGGCACTTCGGACAATCACGCCGACAGCCTAATCCGGCCGATTGTCTCACTACCCTGTCCTTCTATGAAGATAGCACGCAGACGGCCGAGAAATTTGCCGCGTTGGGGCTCCACAGAGGAAACGCCGTGGGGATGCTAAGGATTGTGCCGGTCGGGAAGGCAAAACGGGCAAGGTATAGCCGGCAAGACTCGGGAATTGGCCGCCGCAGCCCGTTTTGTGCCTAAGATGTCTGTGAGAGGTTCACAACCGGCCGCTTACCGGTAACAATAACCTCGTTCCCACGCTCTGCGTGGGAACGAGGTTATCGTACGGGTTGGGCGAATGTAAGCCCCTGGGACGCAAACACTTACGCGAAGGATCTTCTAGAATGACTAGCCGCGAACGTTGGATCGTGTATCCGTTGTTGTTCATGACGCTGGGAATTGTCATGCGCGACAAGGTCTGGCCGCAAACTCAGTTCCAGGCAATTGGCATCACGGCCGAAGACGTCGACGCCTATCGAGTAATCTCGGCCAGAACCATCCGTTGCGACCGGTTGGAAGTCGGGCAAGTACAGTGTCGCGGGCTGTCGGTCGGCAGGTTGTCGGTCGGCGGGGCCAAGGGAACCGACGCCATCCGACTGGGGGTGGCCGCCGATGGCGACGGACTGTTGCAACTCGCCGGAAAGAACGGCCAACCGGTCGTGATCCTCGGGGCGGACGAGTCCGGAGAATCGGGCATGATCGAACTGCTCGATGCCGACTCGCAGCCGCAAGTCCAACTCTACTCGACCCCTTCCGGCGGCAAGGTGAAGGCCATCGCCGATCCGTCGGCCCCCTCGCTGACCCTCGGACATATCGGACTCGAACACGGCGTCTTCGGCGAGTTGCCCGAACTGGGTTATCGCGTGTTGTTGACCTCGCCTTGGCAATTTCCATCCGAAGAACCAGCCGAGCAGGAGCCGATCCAAGAGATCGAATAACCTTGCGTTGCAAGTTGTTGCTTGGTAAGGCAACTCGCAGGAAATAACATACCGACAGCCGGTGATCCGGAAAAAGGTGCCTGTCACCTTTTTCCTCGTGTTGGTTGCCTTGCCATAGGCAGGCGACGAGCCACGGGCTGTGTGGCGGCCGCATCAATCCTCATCGATGGCTGCGAACGTCGCCTGAGATTCATGCTGCTCGCCGAGCATGAAGTCCGTATTCCCAAGGGGTTTCGATGTCGGCTGAGTATTTTGACCTTAGGAGTTGCCGTCTTATCGGCGGATCAACACGGCCAGCAGGCCGCTGACCACGCTGACGACGCCCATCACCATCAGGCCGTGGGTCAAGCCGTACTGGTCGAGGATCGAACCGAGGTAGGCGCCCGAGAACGCCGCGCCGATGTACATCCAACCGTCCATGATCCCAGCTCCCCTTCCCCCGCAGTTCTTGGCGCTGAAGTACCCGGGACAGGCGCACACCGGCGCGCGGCG
>CAYYOX010000303.1:0-8026 GCA_964473065.1 uncultured Planctomycetaceae bacterium
CCGCTGTAGGGGACGCCGATGTCGATCCAGCAGGCCAGCTTGTCGAACTCCTCTTGGGTAAGCGCGACATCCTCGTGGCCTTCGACCAGCAGCTTGATCAACGGGCTCTTCGCGGCGCCGGTGTGGTAAGGCGACAGCATGGGCGGGGCCGATTGGGGGCTGACCCAACTGGCGAACTTCCGATCGGCTAGCGTCTTATATCCGTCGCTCCAAGTCTTCTGGGAGGCGCCGTCCAACTCGCCGGTCGCTTCCAGGCTGATTGTCGACTTGCCGTCGGCGACCGTCTGGCGGCTGTGGCACTCGACGCAGTGGCTATCGAGAATTGGCTGGATGGTCTGCGGGAAGCTGAAGCCGGCAGTCTGACCATAGAACGACGTCAAGGGCTTCGGGCCAATGCGACCGGCCTGAGTCAGCACGGGCTCGGCCGCCGGGGTGGAGTTCTTGTCCTCATGGCAGCCGACGCACGAAAACGTCTCGCCCGGCTGCAACGTCGACCAACTTCGCATGGTCTGCACGGCATGGTTGTTCGCATCGAGTGCCTGAAAGTAGACGGGCGTCCGTGCCGGCACGAGGAAGGCGGCCGAGCCGTCTTCGTAGACTTCTGCCGTGCCGAGCACCCGTTTGACGCCCCAAGTCCCGTTGATCGAGACGGGCGTGCTGACGGTCGCCCCGCCGGCCGGGCCGCTGTTGCCGTTGCTGCCGACGGCCGCAGCGCGGAATTCGATCGCCACGACTCGAAGCCGCTTGATCGTACCTCGGGGAACGTCTTGAAGGCCCGGCCCAAGGTAAACGTCCTGCAAGAAAAAGGTTCCCGTGCTCTTGCGATAGTCGACCGGGCTGGGCCGCACGCCCGGCTCGCGTCGCTCCGCCAAGGGAACCGGCTGGCTGCAGGAGATCGTCGGGTCGGCCGCCAACAGTTCCCGGTCGCCGTCGATGGTCATGTAGTAGATGCCGAAAGGTTTGGCGACCTGGCCATACGGATTCGTGCCGCCGTCGTCGGTGTAGGTGAGCAAGTACTCGGTCTCGTTGAGCGCGTAAGGATACTGGAACTGCTCGCCGCGGCCGCCGTACTGGTCGATTCGCTCGGCCTTGGTCTCGCGGATCGGGGCGATCAGTTGCACGCCCGAGTTTTCCTGTCGCCCTTTGCTCGGGTCGATGATGGCCAACTTGCCGCGTTGATAGGCATGATGCCCGCCGAGCACGGTAAGCAGTTTCTGCGTGCCGGGAATTTCCCGAGCGTGGAAGATAGCCGTGGGAAACCAGGAGTTGTTGCCGTAGAGTTCGGTCTGGGCGGTGCCGTCGGGATACATCTGGAACAATGGCTGCGGGTAGAGTTGCCCGCGGTCGTTGTAATCCCAACGCGTGTAGATCACCCGACCGTCGGAGAGCACCTGCGGATAGTTGCTGTGGACCTGATCGAAGCTGAGCCGTCGCAAGTATTGACCGTCGGCGTTGCACGTGTAGAGGTTGCTCACGTCGGCGAACCAGCAGTCGACGATCTGCTGGCAGCGGCTGGAGTTGAACAGAATGTCGCCGCCCGGCAGATAGACGCCCTCGTAGTCGGCCACGCCTTGGCCGGAGGTCAATTGGCGGATTTGCCAGTCGTCGGCGTTCATTTCGTACAGATGGTAGTCGTCCTCGGTCATCGACTTGCGCCAGGCGAACAGGATCCGTCGCCCGTCGTAGGAGACGTCCGGATCGCGGATCACGCCGACCGGCTCGTCCAGCAGGGTTCTCACCGTGCCGTACAGTCCGTCCATTTCGAGCAGGCAGAGTTTCCCTGTCGGCGGGAAGGGGCTGCCGTCGTTATAGGGCGAGTCGGAAACGTCCTCGGTGTGAGCGTAGTGCTGACCGCCCAGGTCATGGTGCTTGGTGAAGACGATCCGGCGGAGTTTGTCTCTATGCGGCGTCAAGCGAAGCTCGCGGCGCTTTTCGCAAGCCGCCAAGTACAACTCCATCCACTGTGGGGCGTCGGCCTGAGGGAACTGATCACCTTGGGCGCGAAGTTCCACACCGGCCGGGCCGAGTTGCTCGATCACCACGGCGGCCAACGACGGGAACCCGCGGCCGGCCGACCTGGCCGCGTCTTGGGCCAGCCAGTCGAGTTGGATTCGCAGTTTGAGCCATGCCTCGGGCTGCTGCTCGGCAAGTCGAGCGAGGACTTGCTTCGGGTTGACCTGCTGCGAGGTTCCATTGTCGCCCGCCATGGCCGCGGCCAGACGAGTCTCGAGCATCGCCAAGGCATCCATTTTCTCACCGATCAGCGAGCCAAGCTTGGGCGTTTTGCCGTTGATTCTCCACTGGAGGATCCCTCCGGAAGCGTTTGGCTGCATTTGCACATCGATCCGCAGTGCCGCGGTGGTGACCGGCGTGAAGGTCACCTTGTTGTATTGGTCGCGGTTGGTCGTGTACGCCGACGCATTGGCGACCGGCTCCCACGAATATCCGCTCTTGTAGAACAGTTTCCAAGTCTGCGGCACGCGACACCCGCCGCCCGGCCGATCGTCATACCAGTAGAGCTCGACGTTGGCGACCTCGGTCGGTTGGTCAAAATCCAACTGAACCCACTCTTTCGTTCCCATGTGACTCCAAAAAGTAAACCGGGGAATCGAGCCATCGTTGGAGCCGCCCGGTTCCTTTCCGTCACACAACGCAGCCAGCGGATCGCCGCCGTGCGCGTCGGCTTCGTAGGCATAGGAAGCCGACGGACGGACGGTGACCTGCTCCCTTGCGGCAGACGGAATCACGAATGAGAAGAACACGGCCAGACTGATCAGCAACAGGAGGGATTTTCGCACGGTCTGGTACTCCGTAATGTGCATGGAAGGCGCAGGCGCCATGGGCGGCTCGCCCGCCCTTGCCAACAGTCAAATCAACCCTCAGTGTACCATTGCGACGACTTTATCGCCACCACGGTTATCACACGGCGGATCGGTCATTTGTCGAGTCCCGGGCGACAGAACGCGGACGCCACTCGGGAATCGGCGCAACCGCAGTAGAAACGCCACTCACCGTTGAACCAGATGTCGAACAGTGGCTGGACCAGGGTCTCATAGATCTTGAGCATCAGGTCTGAGAGCATCTGGTCTGAGAGCATCTGGCCGTACTGCTTGCCCATCTCGAAATAACTTCCGGTTATCACGGGAACGAGAATGCCCGGATCGTCGGCTGTCTCACAAAGTCGGCCGCCGGTGATGGCGAGCTAGATGTTCTCGTTCAGGACCGGCGGCTAGCGAGTCCACGCTAGCCATTTCTTGAACATCGAGCTTACCAACGGGGTGAGCCGCGTTCTACTGTATTGGTCACCAAGCTTGCGAATCGCCTCGGCTTGCGTGGGATATGGATGAATCGTGCTTCCGATCTTCGACAGCCCCAATCCGTGGGTCATCGCCAGCGTAATCTCGGAGATCATGTCGCCGGCGTTTCGAGCGACGATCGTTGCTCCAACAATCTGGTCCGAGCCTTTTTTTACATGGACTTTCACAACACCCTCGTCGTCGCCTTCTAGAATAGCGCGGTCCACATCGCTGAGGTGCTGCACGTAAGTCTCGACTTCGATGCCCTGCTGCTGAGCCTGTTTCTCGTACAGACCGACGTGAGCAATCTCAGGCGATGTATAAGTGCACCACGGGATCTTTAGCGCACTCGACTTCTTTCTCCCTTTGAACAGTGCGTTTTGAATGACGATACGGGCCATGAAATCCGCGGCGTGTGTGAATTGATACGGCGAGCAAATATCGCCGGCTGCGTACATGCGCGGGTTCGTCGTCTGCATGCGGTCGTTGACTTTGACCCCTTTCGTGTCGTAGTCCACACCCACGGCTTCGAGATTCAAGTTTTCGACGTTCGCTGCTCGACCGACGGCAACCAGCAATTCGTCGATAGGTTCGTCGTAGCTCTGGCCGTGTGACTCGACCACGAGTCGAACACCGTCATCGCTTTTGATTTGCAGCTTTTGCCCGCAGCAAAGCAGATTCACTCCGTCGCGGACGAGTGCTTTCTGTACGATCTCGGCGGCCTCTCGGTCCTCACGGGGCAAAATGCCGTGCTCCGACTCGACGAGAAAGACCTCGGAGCCGAGTTGCGCAAACGACTGCGCCAACTCGCAGCCGATGGGACCGGCGCCGATGACGCCGAATCGTCGCGGCAATTCGGTCAGAGAGAACACACTTTCGTTTGTCAGATACTCCACCTTGTCCAAGCCGGCAATGGGCAGCGCCGCGGCTCGCGCTCCCGTGGCAATGACGGCGCGTTTGAAGCGGAGCTTCGTTCCATCGACGTCGATTGTGCCCGAATCAACGAAGCGGCCGTGTCCAAAGTAGACGTCAACACCCAGATCGCGAAACCGATCCGCCGAGTCGTTCGGACTGATCCGGGCTCGCAGCCTTCGCATTCTCTGCATGGCGGCGGCGAAACTGATATTCGCGCCGCCGGGCAGTTCGACGCCAAACTCGCGAGCCTTGTTGACGGTGGCCGCCACGCGAGCCGCGCTAATGACGCCTTTCGACGGAACGCAACCGACATTCAGGCAATCGCCGCCCATCACGTTGTGTTCGATCAGCGCGACTTTCGCCCCGAGCCCCGCTGCTCCGGCGGCAGTTACCAGTCCGGCGGTACCGGCCCCGATCACGACCAAGTTGTACCGGCCCGACGGCGTTGGGTTGGTCCAACTCGGCGGACGGACGTTGGATTCGAGTTCTTCGTTGTACTCATCTCTGGGTAAGAGGTGGACCGACTCGTGTTCAACTACAGTCATCGTCTTCCTCCATTTCGTACTGAGTCCAAAAACATCGGAATACTCTGCCTTGTCACGTTCACTCGCTATGCGGAAACACATCATGTGCGGGCATGTCGGTCTTCGCTGACGCCTCACATCTCCCGTGAACTCGCACTTTGGATTATACGCCGGAGAGAAAAACGAAAAGCAATTCTGGTTCATCCGAGTTTAGCGCCAAGGCGAGAAGGGCGGAAGTCAACAGCCCTCGGACCTCCGCTCGTGCTCGATCAGCTTCTCGCCGGTTCGACGGACCACGCCCCCCTTCGGCCGGGCCGACGTAGAGACCGCGTGACTGCAACCAGCCACTCCGTGAAACACTAAGCACGTAGCCCGCATAGGGGGGTTGCGTTATAACGACAAGTCTGATAAACTAGGCTCTATATGTTCGGTCGGGTTATTCAACCTGGACCTAGACGAGTTCTCGACCAATGCCAAATGGAGGCAGCGTTTAAGCGGGGGCAATCGACGATGCGTGCGGCCGTGGGTAGAACCACCGGCCGGATCGCTCTCTTTCGTCCCCGATCCGTTCGTTCGTATAGGAGGCGACCGATGTCGCCTCCTACAGACTTCAATCAGGTAACTTTTCTTTTTCTCGATTCAAGGAGCGTTCTGATGCACACACTGAAGATGACAGCAGCCATGGCGGCGGTGATCGGCCTGGCCTTGGCCCTTGGCGGTACGGCCCAAGCCGTCGAAATGTTCACCGAAGATTTCAGCTCGGGCACCCTGCCCGCCGCGCTCGAACTGAGCGACGAGTACGTACACGTCGGCTTCTTCGACCTCGATCCGGCGGCGGATCTGGTCGACTTCAGCGGCGGCAACGCGACTTATGCTATCGGCGAAGGCAGCCGGCAGTACGTCCAGACGGTCGACACCGACTATTCGAACTACGACTTCGTCTACGAAGCAACGGTCACTACGCAGATCGACGCCACCGGTTGGTCGTACGCCTTCTTCGGCATGTCCAGCGTGGAAATCGATGCGGGTTGGTACGGCGAACCTGCCCTCAACGGCGGTCCCCGCCTGGATGTCAGTATGCTTGGCGGAGGCAACTTCGCGTTTGTCCGCGAAGGGGGTCTGGTAGCCGGCGTCGCCGGTGTGCCCCTGGACGACGGCACCCACCGGCTGCGAATGACTTGGGACGCCGGAGCGCAGCAGGCCGATTTCGCCTTCGATTTCGACTACGTCGACGGCGAGACGTTCCAGCCCGAGTTCGCGTTTACCCGCGACGCGTCGGCCTACGGGTTCGACACGACCAATTCGCGGCTCTTCTTCGGCGGCGGCAACGGGCTGGTCTTCGACGACATGGTGGTCGACTTCGCCCCGGACAAGACGATCGACACGACCAACGTAGCACTGGGTAAGCCGGTTGTTTATACGAGCAGTGAATGGGCGGATTTGGAATTGTATGAGGGACCGAACGCTACCGATGGGGAAAACGTCGGAGCTTACGAGAACGGAAGCGAGTATTGGTTGACTGGTGACTACGTCGAGGACGGCTACTTCCTTCTCGATTTGGAGGAAGCGGTCGACATCGCCCAGATCAATCTCTTCAATACGCACAACACGACCGCTCAAGACCGCGGCACGCGGGAGTTCGAGATCTTCGCCTCCAACGCGATCAACGCCGAAGGCGACGAGCTGGTCGGCGGCGTGTCGATTCTCTCCGGCGAACTGAAGCAGGCGAATCAGGCCGGAAACATCGGCGAAATGTTCAATGCGGAAAACGGCTTGGCCGGCGGATCATATCGATACCTGAAAGTCGTGGCCAAGAATTGGTACGGCGCCGGCGCCGGGCTGAACGAAATCCAAGTCTTCAGCTCCACCGACCCGATCACCTCGTTGAATTGGGACGCCGGGGCCGATGGGAATTGGACCAATACAACCTGGGCCGAGATGGACGGCACGCCCTCGGGCGACGCCCCCGGCGCCAACACGAGCGCTTTCATTGACGCCTTCACCGTCGACGTGACGGCCAACCAGCAGGCGCGACGCCTGGTGGTCACCGGCGGAGGCGGCGTCTCGGTTGCCAATGGCACCAACCTGAACGTGACGTACGATGCGGCTTTCGAGCCGGGAACTTCGCTCGAATTGGGCACGGGGGCCAGCTTCTCCGCCCAACGCGGCACGCTCGGAGCGATCGGCACCGACGGCAATGCCACGATCGGCGTGACCAGCGGTACGCTCTCGGCCGCCGGGCTGAACGACGGCGGCGTGGCCGGCACCTTGACCAAGACGGGTGCGGGGACCTTGCGACTGAACAACCTCAGCGGCACCGACGTGGTGGCCGGCGCGACCGTACTGAACCTCACCGAAGGTGCGCTGCGCTCAATCGGCGTCGATCCCTTTGGCGGTGCGACCGACATCCGACTCGCCGGCGGCGACGTGGTGATCGACGATCCCGGCCCGACCGCCCTCTATACCTACGACAGCGCGTTCAACCTGGGGCATGACGACTCGGGCAATGGAAACGACTCCACGCTCTTATACACCGTCGCTTACAATCCGCTGGGCCAGTCGGGCGGTGGACTGGACCTGATCGGCGACAGCGGGCAGATGTGGGTGGGACCCTTGCCGCTGCCCGAGGATTGGACGATGGCTACCTGGTACAAGGGCCGCGTTCAACCCGAGCCGGCCGTGGCCGGATGGAACACCCTGTTCCGCGGCAACGCGTTTGGCCATCCCATCATTGTCGACCACCTCACCGGCGAGATAGGGATCTACGATGCGGTCGGATTCCACAGCAGCGGATTCGACATGAACACGCTGGATAACCTTCTGTGGCACCACGTGGCGGCCACCGCCCGCAAGGTGGGCGACGGGCTGTCGGTCGAATTCTACATCGACGGCGCCCTGGTCGGCACCGCCGCCGGCACGACCCTGCCTGAAGTCGAGGCGGTTGGCAACTACCAGGGTTGGTACCAGCGGTTCTCCGATACGATCGACGAAACGGCCATCTACAACCGGGCCCTAAACGCCGCCGAAATCACCGATGTGATGAACGGCACTTACGGCGCCGGGCTGGGTAACATGTCCGGTAAAAACTTTACCGTCTCGGCCGCCTCGCGACTGGAAGTCAACGTTGGCAAACCGGTCACCTTCGGCACGCTGACGTTGCAAGACGGCGCCGACCTGACCCTGGCCGGCACGACCCAAGCCATTATCTTCAACACGACCACGATCGACTCCGGCGCGAAATGGATCGGCTTCGATCCCCAGGGCCCGGTCAGCTTCAAAGGCGGGGTGAGC